>NZ_CAXAVM010000086.1:0-28913 GCF_963972345.1 uncultured Gimesia sp.
GTACCGGTTCGATCAGGTAGCTGGAGATCTGACCGCTACGATAGATTTTGCCCGGTTCCACGACTCCAAAGCGTTTCGCCACTACCCGGTCTTCCAGAAGCTCTTCCCAGATCAGAACCCCTGTCGCAATGCACGCGCAGAGTATCAATGCCAGCTTCAGGAGCTTTCGAGAGAGGGGTTGCTGAACAGCAGGTTCAGTAGCGACGTCCTTGTCCGTAGTCTTCATCTTCAGCCTCTACAATATATAACTTGACTTTTAAAATCAGGAAAACAGGGTTCTCCCCTATGTCACGCATTGTAGTGGAAGAGATCAAATTATGAACAGAGGAAAATCCTGAACAAGCTTGAAGATCAGGCAGCTTCGAATGGGCTGGCATTTGCACTGGGGAAATATTTACACATCAGAATTCCCAGCTCATAGAGCAGAATCAGAGGCAGCATCATCAGGATCATACTCATCGGGTCAGCCGGTGTCATGAGCATGGAAATAATGGCAATGATCAAGATGGCCATGCGCCGTTTTTCATGGTAGTCCTGCAGACTGAATACGGAGATGCGTTCCAGAAACAGCATCACCAGTGGCAGCTGGAAACTGAGGCCGAACATCACGGGCAGCGTAATCGCAAAACTGATCCATTCAGACAGGCGGATCTGAGGATTGACTCCCAGCAGTTTATTGAAGCCCAGCAAAAAGTTGAGGACGAAAGGAAAGACAGCATAAAAGCAGAACAGCGCACCACCCAGAAACAGAAAAATACTCATGGGCAGGTAGATGTAGACGTATTTGCGTTCATGGGGATACAGGCCAGCCGCGACGAACAGCCAGATCTGATAGATAACCCAGGGGCTGGCAAAAACCAGTCCCGCAACAAATGAAACCTTCAGGTAAATCGTCGTAAATGCTTCCTGTACCGCCAGGGTCACCGGTTCAGCCATTGTTTCTTCCAGGCTGTCGATTCGATACTGATAATCGCGAAGAATTTTCTGCAGCGCTTTGGTTTCCGCAGTCTGTGGCTGTTTACTGTTCAGGCTGGCAATCAGCTCCTCTATGCTTGCGGACTGATTGGCATCTGGATTATCCGGATCCGCTTCCACTTCATGTGGTAATTTATCAAGATTGTATTCTCTTAATGCGGAGTCGATCGGAGCCCGGACCACGGCAACAATTTTGTGACCGATGAATAATGCCCCGACAACACAAATGGCAAGACCAATTAACGCTTTCCATAAATGAACGCGAAGGGCTTCGAGGTGATCCCCAAAGCTCATGGTAGATTCATCAAATAGATCGTGAGACTGTGGTTTCATCTGACTTTGCATTCTGGAGAGACCAATACCAAACAGCATCACCACGATCTGCGTTTCACGGGATGAGCGGTAACGGCATCAGTAAAATGAGCGGGTACTGTTCAGAACAAATGGAATAATGTAACTGGCTCCTGGGAAATTCACTAGGATTGCAGAAAGTGAATCAGGAGTACCCACTCCATTTGCCCGCTGGATGAGCAGGAGGGAAGAGCGGTGATGACTTATACTATTGTAAACAACCAGATCGGGCTGTCAACCAGAGGTATTCCGGAGATCCAGAAATCAGGGAGTTGCAGGTTCTGCAGGACCCGCTTCCATGGCAGGGTCAACGGGGGCTTCCGCGGCGGCGGGTTGAGCTTCCTCCTCAACAATAATCCCATTGTGAGCCATGCCCAGATAGAGAAGATTGCCCGAGATAAGAAATATGGTCCAGGTCATCATCACGTTTCCCATTTCTTTGTCGTCTTCTGCGTACGCCCAGCCCTTAACATACGCATACAAAGAAATGAATAAACCGAGTAAACATTGGCCGATACTATCTCGCTGGTTGATTTTGACCAGTGTCGTCCCAAAACAACCGAGAATGGTTAAGGAATTAATACCCAGAAGTACATACAGCAGCATCTCCGGCATCATGGGAACGAGGAAGTACAATGCTGCTCCCAGTCCGGCTCCGCCTCCCACTCCTGCTGTTGCCAGCTTCCAGCGGGCTGTCGCGGGGCCGGTCTTTTCCCGTTCTGCTTTAGAAACGTATTTGACTTCGTCCGCTTTGGTAATCAGGTTCAAGTCAGGCTTGCAATGTACAGCTAGTAAACCATTGACCCTTGCATTGTAAATTAATGTCGGGGCATAGAACATACAGGCCACTATCCACAGGATTGAAGGTACGATCAGAACTGATGGGTCAAGCTCTGCAGGAGTTTTCCCTGTGAACGGACCTTCTACGAAATCCTTAATCTTATTTTCCTCTGCATATTCCTTTGCACCGTTATCTCTGGCAATCGATGAGTTGTAGCGGACATTCGAGAAAAATGTATTTAAATCGTTACCGGACATGACACCTACTGCTGCCAGGCAGCCCAGCGCCGGAAGCGTCGTGACGATAAACACAAAGCACCAGAAGAACGCAGGCTTGAACAATTTCAGAAATGTTTTTACCAGTTTGTGCATCAGCCAGCCGGGGGTGGAGTCAACCACTGTCATATGGGGGATCGCCAGCGGGAACATCAGGAAAGTCGGGATGAATCCGATGGCAATGAGAATAGCGCCGGTGGGAACTGAACCATTTGAGATGAGATAAAAACCCATGGAACCCAAGATGGCCTGGGCAGGTAAACTGAACAGGATGATCCAGAAAATGAATTTGATTCCCAGTGCAGAACACAGGAAAAAGTCGAAATTGATTCGTTTCAATTTGTCTTTTTTCTGCAATGCATACCGGACAACTTCTGTCTGAATAAACCAGATCCAGCCGGGAATTGCCATGATTGAGACGAAGGCGATGAATCCCCAGAATGCGCGGGGAGGAGTTCGGTGACACCACATCATCATAAAGACTGAACAGTAAAACAACGTACTTGCGATGGCAGAGTAAATGAAAGTCTTGACTGCCAGTCCTTTATGATTTCCCAGAAATTTAGAAGCATCACCCCAGGATTTTGAATAAAAGTCTTCAATGGCAGGACCTTTGCGCCTGCGTTTCCGACGCGTCGCCTCACTCATGCGTCCTGTGCTGAGATCAACTCCGCAGTTAGCACATTCAATATCTTCTTCCCCGACATCATACCCACAGCGGGGGCAGATTTTCGCTGCCTTATCTTCGATCTTATCAATATCCAGGGTGGCCAGAAAATCATCGGTATCAGCGGGTTTGCTGGAACTGCTGCGTGTCTTGTTTGTCTTTGCCGCTGTGACTTTGACGGGCGCGCCGCATTCTTTACAACGTACTCGTTTACCTTCAGCTTCGTCTCTGACGGAAAAGGTAGTGTTACATTCTTTGCAGCGAACCTTGATAGGCATGTAAGACCTTTGAGATGTCTGGTGAGAATCCTCGAAATCAATTCCAGTCGACCTGCCCCTGAAAGGTTTTTTTATCCGGTTTCGGATCTGGGGATGTTACTAAGTCTGGCCGACTCTTTGTTTTCCAATTATCAGCAGAGCAAGGGGCATTTCGCAAGTGGACAGTGACTGAATTTCAAATGCTGATGATTTATCGTCGGGAATCCGTTCGAGTTTAATTCAACAAGGGATCGTATTGTTTTACCTTCAGCAGCCTCTGCATTTCGAACAATCGAGAACGCGTCTTCTGTTCCAGAGACAATCGGCGGCTCCTGCTGAAAAACGCCAGGGCTCGATCCAGGCAACGCGTTGCCCGACAGAAGCGGCCGGCAATCCAGAATAATTCACCCAGATGGACCAGATCCTGACCCATCTGGGTGAGATTATCTGTCTGTCTGTGGAGCACGTATGCTTTTCTGAGGCAGGAAATTGCAGAAACAGGATTTCCCTGAAGGCCTTTAACGATGCCCAGGTTTCCCCAGTCCGCTGCCTGGGAGTCCGCATCGCCATACAGGATCTCGCGTGAAAGTGATATGTTCAGTAGTTGTTCGGCCAGAGCGTAATCTTCCTGCTGAATCGCGTCATTGGCGCGACCTGTCAGATCACAGGCCGAGTCGTCCGAAAGGTGTTCCAGCTCTGCATGCAGGCTTTGATGATTTGTTGAACGTAGATCGCCCCAGGCAATGGAGTATTGCTGAAATTGTGCGGCTAACTCAAAGAAACTCAGGTTACGATACGCGACTGCCAGGTTATGGCAGGCGACGGATCTCAACCGATTGTTCCCCTGCTGTTGTGCTTCATCAAGTACAATCGAGAATTCTTCAATCGATTCCACGTGGGAGCCTGTTTCCAGCAGGAATTGTCCCAGATACAGGCTGCGTTCCCAGCGGGATGCTTTGTACTCGTTCGAGAAAAAAAGGGCTCGGGCTTCCTGAGGTTTTCCCTTTGATACCAGCAGTCGGGCGCGTTGAGTCAGTTGCATCAAAATGTCCGATGCTGCTGTTCTCGATGTAGGGGGCAATGAATCTGACACTGCAAACTCCTCTCGTATTTCTAATTCTGGTGATTGTAGAAATCTGAAACGAGAGAGAGTGTGTGTGAGATGAGTGCATTTGAGGGCGAGGATCCCTCTCACCTGAAGGAGAGATCCAGGCAAAAACTTTTTAGTAGCTTTATCGATATTACCTGTTTTGCCGATTGTGTCAATTGTAAAATAAATAATATCGAAACTGTTTGGAAAAATGCCAGTTTCTTAGTTTTCAGGGCTCATGGCTAATCAGGCGGGAAATGACAGGTTGCCTGAGATAGCCCGAACTCTCATGGGCATGTTCAATAATGGATTGTTAGATCATGTAGTCAGTCATCTCAATGAAGATCCAGATACCGAGCCTGCTGCCATAATGGCAGCAGGAATTCGGGTGTAATAGACTGTCCGGCAGGATTCTCAGAGGGCAGGATTTGGTTGCAAAAATTGTAACCGCCTGTCATTAAGAGTCTTATGGATTATTCTCTAAATAGGCACGGCTTTCGCAGCTAGGATTAGGACACTCCTGTCTGCACCTGCAGATATGAGTTGGCCATGTGTTGTTGTGGGATGGCAAAACCGCCACCACAGATCATAAATATATCCGATGTGAAGACATTCGAGTCAAAATTAAAATCTAGGAGATCCCAATGGCGAAGAAGGCTGCCAAAGCAAGTAAAGGCGCCCGGATTGTCCCTCTTGGTGACAAAGTCGTTCTGAAAAGAGAAGTTGCAGAGTCAACCACAGCAGGGGGGATTGTTCTTCCTGACAGTGCACAGGATAAGCCACAACGTGGTGAAGTGGTCGCCGTGGGAGATGGACACGTCAAATCTGATGGAACAAAACTTCCATTAACCGTCAAGGAAGGGGACCGTGTCATTTTCAGTCCTTATGGTGGGGACGAAATCAAAATTGGCGGAGAAGAGTATCTGTTGCTCCGCGAAAGTGACATTTTGGCAACTTACTAAGCTGCCCCTGTTTTAGTTATTAGCGGTAATCGCTCCCGATTCAGGTGAGCTGGTTACTCTTCCTTTCAAATTTCATACTGCGTACATGGAGAGATAGTGAAATGGCAAAGATGATTGCCTTCGATCAGGAAGCTCAAGAAGCGATGCGGCGCGGCATCAGTAAGCTGGCGCGAGCAGTTCGAGTCACGCTGGGTCCCAAAGGGCGTAACGTTATTCTTGAAAAAAGCTTTGGTTCCCCTACCGTAACGAAAGACGGTGTATCTGTCGCCCGTGAAATCGAACTGCCTGACAAGTTCGAAGACATGGGAGCCCGTATGGTGCGTGAAGTTGCCAGCAAAACTTCTGACATTGCCGGCGATGGAACCACCACTGCCACCATTATGGCAGAAGCTATTTACAACGAAGGTCTGAAATCGGTCGTGGCCGGTGTCAGCCCGATTGCCATGAAACGCGGCATGGATAAGGCCGTCGAAGACATTGTGGACAAGCTCCACAAGATGTCGATCGAATGCAAGAACAAAAAAGCGATTTCTCAGGTTGGTAAAGTCGCCTCCAATGGTGATGAAGAAATCGGCAAAATTCTTGCCGATGCCATGGAACAGGTTGGAAAAGACGGCGTGATTACCGTTGAAGAAGGCCAGAGCCTGCAGACCAGCTTTGAAGTCGTTGAAGGGATGCAGTTTGATCGCGGCTATCTGTCGCCTTACTTCGTTACCGATCCTCAGAGCATGTCCTGCGATCTGGAAGATGCTTACGTTCTGGTCCACGAAAAGAAGATTTCGAACATTAAAGACCTGGTTCCCGTGCTGGAAAAAGTCGTTAATGCCGGTAAACCACTGCTGATCATTGCTGAAGACATCGAAGGCGAAGCACTGTCGACGCTTGTGATCAACAAGCTGCGTGGTACTTTCCGTTGCTGTGCCGTGAAGGCACCTGGTTATGGCGATCGCCGTAAAGCAATGTTGCAGGATATCGCCATCATGGTGGGCGGCCAGGCGATCTTTGAAGATCTGGGGATTCAACTGGAAAACCTGCAGTTATCTGATCTGGGAACCGCTAAGAAGGTCTCCGTTGATAAAGACAACGCCACGATCATCGAAGGTGGCGGAAAGCCGGGCGAAATCAAATCCCGAATTGAACAGATCCGTCGTGAACTCGAAAATTCAACCAGCGATTACGACAAAGAAAAGCTGGAAGAACGGATCGCGAAGCTTTCCGGTGGTGTAGCCCAGATCAATGTGGGTGCTGCTACTGAAAGTGAAATGAAAGAAAAGAAAGCCCGCGTGGAAGATGCTCTGCATGCTGTCCGTGCTGCTGTTGCTGAAGGCATCCTGCCCGGCGGTGGTGTGGCCTTACTGCGATGTTCTGCTGCCTGCAAGCCTACCGGTCTTTCTCAGGAAGAAAAAGTGGGATACGAGATCATTCTGCGAGCCTGTCGTTCACCTCTGACATCCATTGCCAATAATGCCGGCGATGATGGCAGTGTCGTCTGCGAAAAGGTTTCGGAACTGGAAGGAAACATGGGCTACAATGCCGCAACTTCCAAGTACGAAGATCTGGTCAAAAGCGGAATCATTGACCCGACCCGTGTGACACGGTCTGCTTTGCAGAATTCGGCCAGTGTTTCGACCCTGCTGCTGACCAGCGATGCCCTGATCGCTGAAAAGGGCAAGGATGACCATGGCGACGACGATCTGCACTAAGCTCAGATTTCGTCCCGTTTTATAATAGATTGAAAGCACCCGACAGGAGACTGTCGGGTGCTTTTCGTATTCTTGATGGTCCAGGCGGCTCCGGCTCGCGAAGAGTTTATGGCGGTCCGGGTGGTTTTTCGTCCGGGTTTCAACAGTCCGGCGTCAGAATGTTAGAATGTGCGCATTGCGGACAGCAACTGATATTAGTACCATTTGCATCAATCCCGAGTTCCGTCAAATCATTGTTTACTCCTTCATTTCCAGAAGATTGGTAGAGTTTCGTGGCAAGAGAAAAAGTAGTTTTGGCATACAGTGGTGGCCTGGATACTTCAGTCGCCGTCAAGTGGATCAATGAAAAATACAACATGGACGTGATCACTTATACCTGTGATCTCGGCCAGGGTCGCGATGTGGATGGAATCAAGGAAAAAGCGATCAAAACCGGTGCTGTTGAAGCCGTCATTGAAGACACAAAAAACATGTTTGTGGACTTCTTTGTCTGGCCTTCTCTGATGACGGGGACAATGTATGAAGGAAAATACCCGCTGGCAACGGCGCTGGGACGTCCTCTGATTGCTCATCGTATGGTGGAAGTCGCCAAGGAGCACGGTGCGACGGCAGTAGCACACGGCTGTACCGGCAAAGGAAATGACCAGGTTCGATTTGATGTATCGTTTCAGACACTGGCGCCCCATTTGAAAATTATTGCACCGGTGCGTGAATGGAAATGGACACGTACTGAAGAATTACAGTACGCCAAAGAGCATGGCATCGAAGTGGAAGCCACGAAGGAAAGCATTTTCAGCATCGACCAGAACTTATGGGGACGATCTGTAGAAGCAGGTGTCCTGGAAGATCCCTGGGTCGCCCCGCCTAAAGAAGCCTATAAGTGGACGGTTTCTCCCCAGGATGCTCCCAACCAGCCCGTGGAAGTCACAATCGAATTTGAGCAGGGACGGCCAATTGCCATCGATGGAAAAGAGATGGACGGCGCTGATCTGATTCTGCACCTGAATAAGATCGGTGGCGAAAACGGCGTCGGTCGCATCGATCATGTTGAGAACCGTCTGGTAGGGATCAAAAGCCGCGAAATTTATGAAGCGCCTGCTGCTGTGATTCTGCATAATGCCCACCGTGAACTGGAATACCTCACACTGAGCAGGCAGGCTCTGCGGTTTAAGACTTATGTCAGCCAGACCTGCAGCGACATCATTTATGATGGCCTGTGGTATAGTTCCTTCCACCAGGACCTGATGGGCTTTGTCGAAAAGAATCAGCGGTTTGTCTCAGGCACCGTGCGGGTTTCGCTGTATAAAGGAAATCATACAGTGACCGGTTTGAAAAGTGAGCACAGTCTTTACAGTCCTGAGCTGGCAACCTACGAAGAGGGTGACCAGTTCCCTCATGAAACCGCACTGGGTTTCATCAGGATCCATGGGCTGGCTCAGCAGACCCAGGCACGTCAACAGTTATTGAAAGGGGAGCCCAGCTCCAAGCCAACCCGGATTATGCCCCCCAGTCAATCTGACAAATCCTGATAGAACTGGTTACAGACGCTCGTCAACCTGTATTGGATCTCATACGTAGATTGCTATCATCTGCAATGAGAAATGATTCGGGCCAACTTTAACACATGTGGTCGCATGATGGATCAAACGACACAGAAAGGACGGACCATCGCAATCGGTGATATTCACGGTTGTGATGTTGCGCTGGGGATGATTTTATATCACCTCGAATTAACCCGGGAGGATACGTTTATTTGCCTGGGCGATGCGGTTGACCGGGGACCTGGTACCAAACATGTGATTGAGATTTTGCTGGATCTCAAAGCCACCTGCAAGCTGATTATGATCAAAGGCAATCATGAAGAGATGATGCTGGATGGCCTGCAGGGGGGGCACTGGGAATCAATCTGGCTGCAGCATGGCGGTAAAGAAGCAATCAACTCCTACGGGGGACGCTACGATCTCATCCCTGAAGAGCATCGTATTTTTATGGCAACTGCCCTGGATTATTACGAGACGGACACGGACATTTTTGTCCATGCAACGGCTGTTCCCGGCACTCCCCTGGAAGACCTGACAAAACAGGAACTCCGCTGGGACCGGATCACAGGTGAAGAAGAACCGGATCCTTCCGGGCGTCGCATCATCTGCGGGCATACAGCACAGAAATCAGGAAAACCACTGGTATTTGATGGCTGGGCCTGTCTGGATACCGCTGCTTATCGGGGAAACTATCTGACCGCGATCGACGTGCATACCAATGAGCTGTTTCAGGCCAAACAGTCAGGAAAATATCGGGATGGCAAAACCCTCGAACGTTATCTTATCAAGTAACTCTGGTCATGCAGCAGAATGCTGTCTGCGTTCATGCAATAAGCCGATCAGTTTGTCAGGTGCATGACCACCATCTTTTCTTCGCTCATTTCCTGAATGGCATATTTAGGGCCTTCTTTGCCTGTGCCGCTGTGTTTTAATCCTCCGTAGGGCATGGCATCAGCCCGCCACTGGCTGGACCAGTTGATGTGCAGATTTCCGCTTTCCACTTCCCGGGCAAATTTCATGGCCCGATCAATATCCTGTGTAAAGATCCCGGCTGCCAGCCCGTAGGTCGTATTGTTGGCCATTTGAATCGCATGCTCGATATCATCAAAGTAAGACAGCGCTACTGCCGGGCCGAAGATTTCATCTTTTTCGACCTGCATCTCCGGGCTGGTATTGTCCAGAATCGTCGGGGCATAGATGGACCCCTGGCGTGTTCCCCCTGTGACCAGCCGCGCTCCCTGACTGATTGCTTCATTGACCCATTGTTCGACACGGGTGGCATCTGTTTCACGAACCATGGGGCCGATTTTTGTTGACTCTTCCAACTGGTTACCGGTGTGCAGGACATCGACTTTTGATTTCAACAGATCTACAAAATCCGACTTGATCGCAGAAGAGGTCAGGATGCGCTGGGCAGAGATGCAGACCTGGCCGGCGTTGGCATACCCGGCCATACTGACTGCGGTCGCCGCCTTTTCCAGGTCGGCATCATCCATGATAATCACCGGGCTGTTGCTGCCGAGTTCCATGGTGACTTTCTTCAATCCTGCCATTTCGCAAATTTTCGTTCCCACCTCATAACTGCCTGTAAAGCTGATTTTGCGAATTCGGGAATCCGTACAAATGGCGCGACCAATTTCCCCACCCGGGCCGGTAATACAGGCGATTGCTTCTTTAGGCAAACCGGCTTCCAGTAGCAGCTCTGTCAACTTGAGGGCCGACAAGGGAGTGTCGCTGGCCGGCTTGATGAGAATGGCGTTCCCCGCGGCAATGGCAGGGCCCACTTTGTGGCAGACGAGATTTAAAGGGAAATTGAAAGGAGTAATGGCAGCGACAATTCCACAGGGGACACGTAGAGTAAATCCGAGCTTGTTCTGTCCTCCGGCGTTCCCTTCAAAGGGAATCATTTCCCCCGTCATGCGGCGGGCTTCTTCTCCTGAAAGACGAATCACTTCCGCGCTGCGAATTGCTTCGACCTGGCTCTCGGCCAGAATTTTACCTTCCTCGAGACTGATGGTCCGTGCGAAATCATCTTTCCGCTCCAGCATCAATTCAGACGCTTTCTGCAGAATCTGGCTGCGATCATATGCGGTCATGGATTTCATGATGCGGGCTCCCTGTTCCAGGACCGAAACCGCTTTCAACACATCAGCGCCGCTTCCCCTCGGGATCGTGTCAATCACCGACTGGTCAAAGGGGTTGATCACGTTGATTGTTTGAGAGGTTTCCTGCCATTGTCCTGCGCAAAACATTTTCATATTGATCAATCCTTCATGGGATGGGGGAGTCGCAATTTTCACAAAATCCAGACAATTTCAGAATAGACGTGCCAGCAGATTCTGGCAACCCAGCCAGACAGCGGATTTCATTCCTGAAGCAACGAAATATCGCTAAGTAGCATATGGGGAAAGTCTTATGTCTGCCGTATCGAAATAGATATTGATCTTGGCAGAAATCCGCAGTTCTGTTAGAAAACGTCTGTTTCTCAGGGGGGCGTTCTGTCTCCCGGTTCCTTTCTCTCAATCATCTGCCGTGGCGATCACATCGCGGCAGTGAATTGCCTTCGACAATTTTTCCTTCTATCAGGTGGATATGATCATGGCCAACCTTCGATGTGTGGCGCCGTGGATGGTATGCAGTATCGCAATTTTTCTTGCAGGCTCTGGTTGTGAAACGCTGCCGGAGTGGGATTCTGAAACGATGCCCGCGACCCACCAGGCGGAAAAACGGATCAATCGGGCAGAAGAATACCGTACACGGTTTCAAACAAAGCGAGATCCCAAAGCTTTGAACTGGATTCTCAAGAACCGTCTGTACTCGGGTATGTCCCGGAACAGCGTGGAAAAAGAGATCGGCGAAGAAGGGGAATTTCAGGAAGCTTCCAAGTGGCTTAAAGCTACTGGCGGAACGTTTCGCACATCAGACGAAGCATATCGCTGGGGACCCGACGAAAGTGGTCGCAGTGTCTACCTGATCTTCAGGGATGATGTTCTGGTCAACTTTGATCCCAAAGACTTTGATCTGGAATAGGCTCAGTCGTTACTGTATCTGTACCAGGTCTTTTTCTTTTTCACGATTCAGCCTCAGTTGTCCGCAGGCAGCATCGATATCATCGCCCTTGCGTTTCCGAACCGTTACATTGACGCCCCCTTTCGCGAGTGTCATGAAAAAACGGTCCACGGCTTCCGTTGTCGGGGTCTGATACCCTGTCTCCTGAACTCCATTGGCGGGGATCAGATTCACATGGGCATTGCGATGTTTCAGCAGGCAGGCCAGTTCATGTGCCTGAGCGGGACTGTCGTTAACTCCTGCCAGCAGAATATATTCAAAAGTAACACGTCTGCCGGTCGTCACATAATAATAGTCGGTGGCATCAAGAATCTTTTGAATACCGATTTTGTTGTTAGTGGGAACAATCTGATCTCGCAGTGTGTCATTGGGGGCGTGCAGCGAAACGGCGAGGATGTAAGATTTGTTGACGTCTGCCAGTTCGCGGATTTTGACGGGCAGGCCTACTGTTGAGACCGTAATTTTACGGGCTCCGATGCCCATTCCGCCTTTATGATTCAAAGTATCAAGCGCGGGGATCAGGGCTGACAGGTTCGCCAGCGGTTCACCGATTCCCATGACGACGATATTTGAAATGCGTTCTTCTTCCCCGATTACCCGATCCAGTCTTAAAATCTGTTCCAGGATTTCACCCATCGTCAGATTTCGGGTTAAGCCCAGCAGCCCGCTGGCACAGAAGACGCAGCCCATGGCACAGCCCACCTGGGTACTGATGCAAACCGTATTTCGTTTTGGTTCACGCATCAGAACACATTCGACGTGATGTCCGTCATGCAGTTCGAGCAGGAGCTTTTCCGTACGATCTCGGGAGGTCTGATGTTTCACAATACGGGTCGAGAAGAGCCGATAGTTTTCTTTGAGTAGATCACGAAACTTCTTGGAAATATCGTGCATTGCATCAAAGTCATTCACGCGTTTAGTGAAGATCCAACGACGGATCTGGTCTGCGCGATACGAGGAAGATCCATGCTCAATACACCATTCCGCGAGCTGATCCCGGGTTAAATCGGTAATCAGAGGGAGCATTGAGGCTTCTGATGCAGAAGTCTGTGGAATCTCATTTTCAGAAGGCAGCATTATGAAGCTCAAAAACGTGGGGTTCGCAGTCAATCCAAATCGCGGCGAACAGGTTTTGCAAATCATTCCGAGTCGGAATAAAAAAGCCCGAAATCTTGTTCAGGCTCACAGGTCTCTGTGGTTATCATACTCGAGGCCAGACCAGATGACTACTATTTCCGTGCGTACTTTTCTGATTCCGACAGAGCGAACGTGATCAGCCAGGTTGTTTTACGGTACATCCGTCTCTTCGGGAGGAGCAGGAAAGCTGACCACAGTCCCTTTTTTCTTTTGTGGGCTCATTGGTTTGTCGTCGGTTTCCAGATCGAACGAGAGTGCAGGAATCGGGGGAGGAGAGCTCGGCATTGCTGGCAAGTCAGGTGTAGACAGGTCCGGGATTGCCAGTGTGGGCAGTTTCGGTGCGGACTGTGCCTGTAACGGCTGTTGTTCTGAAATGAGTTGTGGTTGAGGACTGCTTTCTGATAACTGTGGTGTTTCAGGAGGGCGAGCAGGAGTCTGCCGCACAATTCGTCGCCCATCATCTTCTATGGCATTCCCGTTAAACGCGATCTTCTGTCCCTGGATTTCTGCACCCACGATGCGATAGTGCTGTCCGGGAGGCGCTTTCAGGGCACTGATCAGATTTCCGGAGTCCGGCTGATTTCGGTCGTGTGGTGCGGAAGAGAGCATGAGTTCCAGGCTGGATCCATCGGGATATTTCAAACGCAGCTTAGGCTGGGAATAGGCCACGTTTGTATTTCCAAAAGGGTTTCCAAACTCCGCCACGCGCTCAAACCGTGCTTGAACTTCATTATTTCCGGCTGCCATTCGCGGACGGGTATAGGTTTTATTTGCCATTACTAATTCTGCATTCGACATATGCAAATGCCAGTTCCCTGTTGAAGCAATCACAAGGTCATCTGCTCCGAAATGGAGTTGAGGGTAAACGTACAGAGAAGATGCGATTTGAGACGCTGCCACCGGGGGCATTCTCTCGGCTCCCAGGAACATGGCACATTGGATCAATGTGGGTACAGGAACAGCCTGTACGATTTTGGGCTGATTCAATTGTGCCATCATTTTCGTTTTGTCATTCGTGGCATAATACAGAGAGAGTAACGCGACTGAACTCTGGTTTGTCTCCAAGTCCACATCCAGGTTACGCAGAATGGCCTCTTCTGCTTCGTCATGTTGCTGGTACTTCTGCAGAATCCGAGAGCAGAGCAGGTTCGCTTCCCAGACATCGCTGGAGTAGGTCTGCGATTTGAGCGCCATTTTGGCTGCATCCGGTTGTCCCAGGTAATCACGGATTCCGGCGAGATTCGCTGTTCCCGACGCCAGCATATCATCACGACGAAAATATCCGTCACCCAGATTTGCGAGTTCGGTATAAGTATGAGAGGCGGCAAAGAGCTGTCCCTGAGCCTGCTGGGTGCGCGCCACGTAATACCAGTAGGGTGGATAATGACTCATGAAGCGTTCCAGGCGCTTTAAAATTCGCAGACGAACACGCGGGTTCTGTTCCTGCATTGCCTGGTCCAGAGTCTCCAGATCGTCGTCTCGAATCAACCAGTCATCGGGGATGTTTTTTTCCTGTGCCAGTTTCCAGAACGTATCCAGAAACAGGGTGGAGCGGGAAATGACCGCTTCCATACGTTGTTTGTCTACTTTCCAGACATCCAGGTCTTTCTGGGCTTCCACATTGCGATAATCCCACCAGCTGTTGGCTCCATTTCGGATCGCGCTGCCGAATTGCATCGTCAACACATCGGTTGTCAAAGCCAGGGCATTGGTGGCGACTTTCTGGCGGGCGTGATACTTGTGCTTATTTTTGAAGTATTCCCGTTCCTGTTCTGCAATCTGGACCTGACCAATTTCGTCCAGAACGGCAGAGTAGAGTTGGACGACTTTTTCGTCTCCAATTCCGTTCAGATTCAAATTGTTCAGAATCTTTTCCCGCTCTTCATACATGACTTCTTTGGTGCCCGATTTCTTGATGCGATAGAAAGAGGCACGGCAGTAATTGAGCGCAATGGCTGTCTTACTGGCAGTCGGGTCAGGTTCTTTTCGGGTTTCCTCGGCATGTAACAGAACCAGAGCGGGGCCGCTGAGAATCAAGGCCATCAGCAATCGAATTGTTATGCTTCGAAATAGAGTCGGCATATGATCTCCTTAACTGCCGATCAGTGTCAGTATTATGGCAGGAGTTTGGTAAATGTCGCGGATGCTTTGCACATCAATGCAGGAAATTAATTTCATCTCCTTAAATCTACACGACGATTAGCGCACCAGTGGGATTTACCGACCATTTTTAATGATTTTTCGAGTGGTACAACGACTGGCTTTCCGATTGTGTAAAATAGGTTGAGTCTGGTGCCTGTTGCGACGGGGGAGCGTTCACTTCAGATTGCGGGCAGCCATAAAAAAATCTCACTGACTTCGGTGTGAAATCAGTGAGATCAAGTATGAGGCAGGGTTCTTTTTTCAGGCCGCTTTGGAAACGCGCGGAGTTTCTGAATAAAGTGTAGGGAATTGTTGTGAAGAAAGTCGGCCCAGGCTTACGGCGATTCCACGAACGACCGTTTCCTGTTGAACTTCCGTCAATTCCGAGAAAATCGGCAGAGCCAGACATTCACTGGTGACCAGTTCGGTCTGAGGCAGATCTCCGGGCTTGCAGCCGAGATATTCAAAACATTGCTGCAAATGAAGTGGGCGAGGGTAATAAATCGCACAACCAATATGCTTTTCACGCAGATCCTGGAGTACTTTATCCCGTTGTCCCCCTTTCACACGCACGCTGTACTGGTTGTATACGTGGCGTCGATCAGGGAGAACTGTGGGAGGTTCGATACAGTCCAGCAGCTGGTAATGTCGAAATAAGGCATTGTAGCGTCTGGCGTTTTCCTGACGTTCCTTCGTCCACTTATCAAGGTGACGCAGTTTGACACGCAGAACCGCAGCCTGCAATGCATCCAGGCGGCTGTTAATTCCAATTTCGGCATGCTGGTAACCACCCAGGTCGCCATGTACCCGCAAGCGTCTGATACGTGTTGCCAGATCCGGATCGTCAGTTGTTACTAAACCACCATCGCCGGCTCCCCCCAGGTTTTTAGTGGGGAAGAAACTGAAGCAGCCCACGGTACCAAGAACACCAGCGCGTCGACCACGGTATTCAGCGCCAATCGCTTGAGCAGCATCCTCGATGACAGGAATTCCATTGCGAACGGCGTTTCTCCAGATGGGCTCCATATCGGCGCATTGCCCGAAAATATGGACCGGCATAATGGCTTTCGTCCGCTCGGTGATTTTACTTTCAATCGATTCCGGACACAGATTGAAGCTGACAGGATCAATATCTGCAAACACCGGTGTGGCACCGACGCGGGCAATACAACTGCCCGTGGCAAAAAATGTAAAGGGGCTGGTAATGACCTCATCACCAGGGCCGATTTCCAAAGCCATCAGTGCCAGCAGTAACGCATCGGTTCCCGAGGCGACCCCGATGGCATTTCGGGAATCACAATATTCTGCAATATCGGACTCAAACTCGGCAACTTCGTCACCCAGTACGAAAGCCTGATCATCGAAGACTTTCAGGACGGCTTCCTGAACCTCCGATTTGATTCTCTGATATTGTGCGACAAGATTGATGAAGGGGACTGGGGTGGGGGTATTGTTTGTCATTCAGCGACTCCATTCGCTATGGGAATCCGGGGGGTTCCGTGCACAAAAACCGGTAAAATTGGTAGTTTTGAGAGATTTGGTACACCAAATTATCGGGTTAGACAATGAGAGATCGACTGTCTTGAGGGGGTTTCCATCCTGGAATTCTCAATAGCAAATCGAAATTTCGTTGGTAGATTATGTCGAGAACCGGTTTGTGTCAATATGTGTCGAACTGAAAACAAAAGCGACTGCTCCGGGGGCATTCCAGGGACTGAAAACGGGCTCAGGCAGTGAATTCGGCAATCAGCCAATGATTGGTCTGAGGATTGCCGATAGTAGTAGCATACCCAGGATTTACAGCGATTTTTGCTGTCTTGACACGTGTTTTTGCGGGATCTACGATGAAACGAGAGTTCGAGGTTGAAACCAGATTCCCAAATCGACTATATAACACTAAATACCTGTCTCGCTGATCCCTGAATAAAGCTGTTTCAGCAGAACTGGTAGTTTTTTGATAGCAGAAGCCTATAATCTCTGAGAAGGCTTCGAACAGTTTATTGCCTAATCATTCAGAGCAAAGTCCAGAAAGGAAAACTCATGGCACACGTGGTTACAGAGGCTTGCTTCAATTGCAAATATACAGATTGTGTCGTGGTTTGCCCCGTAGAATGTTTCTACGAAGGGGAATCAATGGTATACATCAATCCCGATGAGTGCATCGATTGTGAAGCCTGCGTGCCTGAATGCCCGGTTGAGGCGATTTTTCATGAGGACAATCTTCCAGAAAAATGGCAGGAATATACTCAAATCAATGCTGAAAAATCACAGGAACTCCCGGTGATCACCGAAAAGAAAGAGCCCCTGGCTGATTCGTGATCCGGTTCAAATTTTGAAAACAAAAAAACTCCCCATTACTGGTTCAGTAGTGGGGAGTTTTCGATTAATTGATGACATTGAGTCGCTGTCCCAGTTCACGTAATACTTCGATGTCACTTTCGGGTCTGCTGGGACTGTTTGGGTGGGTTTTGTTCGTTTTAATCCAGCCCCGCAAATGCAGGAACTGTGCTGCCGAGTGCTTGTAAGCAGGAGAAGGACTCCTGAAGGTGAAATAACCCAGGTATTGCAGTTGATCATTCAATTCATAAAAAGCCGGGTCACCGGCCGCCCACAGGGCATCGCGTCTGGCAAACAGATCGGGGGCAAAGGTACTCAATCCAAGCAGGTAATCGCTGCCATACTGGATCATATCAATGCCAAAGTCGTTGCCTGTAAAAACTTTGAAATCAGGACGTTTTGCATCGCGCAACTGCAGGCGTTCCCATTCGGGTTCCCGATGAAAAGAGGAATGCTTGGCTCCTATACATTGCGGAATTTCCATGAGTGCTTCGTAGGTAGCCAGATCGTAAACGGAGCCGAACGGTGCCAGGTCCCGCGTTAATTCAAAGCCGATAAAGCGGTCAGAGTTCGCGGCGATCGTCTGGTACGCGGCGACGATCTGATCCGGAGACTGCTCTACCAGCCCAAAGGACTGGAAGATGACCGGAATACCACCATGGGACTGAATCAGATCAATTTTTCTCTGGTAACCTGCCGCGTCAAATTCAGCCCCTGGTTGATCGGAAACAAAGGCTCCTGCGACAAAAGAACCGCCATTCAGAGTCTGCTGTGTCACTTTCAGGACTTCAATAAAGGTCGGTTCATCAATCAGGTTGACATAACCGGTATCCATATTCACAGCGGGAGTGATCCCGACCTCGGCAGTTCTCGAAATATGAGCAGAAAGGGAATCGCGGTCGATTTCACCTGATTCCAGATAGGGGAGCAGGACTGCAGAGATCCCGGTGATTTTTCTTCTTGGCTTGATCATGCTGACAGGATCATAGACGGCGGGAGGTGCTGCTTCTGGCATTTGGGTGTTCCTTGCTATATATTGAACAGATTGTATTCGGTCGTCAATAATTGACTGTCAGGATACCAAATTGACGCTCAATCTTGGAGGCAATCATGATTTTTCTGCGCAGAGAAATTTATGGATTATTTTTCGTACTTTGTTTTCTGGTTTTGCCAGGCCAAACCCTGTCTGCTGCGGAGAAGCAAAGCCCCAATATCCTGTTTCTATTTACCGATGATCAACGCGCTGACACGATCCATGCCTTGGGGAACCCCCTGATCAAGACCCCCAATCTGGATGAGCTGGTTCATAGTGGTTTTGTCTTTAACAATGCTTATTGTCTGGGAAGTAATTCCGGCGCAGTCTGTGTCTGCAGTCGAAATATGCTGCTCAGCGGTCGAACCTACTTTCGCTGGACCGGCCGCTACGCTTCCGCTGAAAAACCGAATTTTCCCGATTCCATGAAAACCGCCGGTTACTACACCTACCATCATGGTAAAAAAGGGAATACGGCAGCGGAAATCCATAAACGGTTTGACCATTCGAAATACCTGAATGATTCCCAGGCCCGTCTGCTGGGGCAGCCTGGTAAAGAAATTGTCGATAACGCGATTGAGTTTCTGCAGAAAAAGAACGACCAGCCCTTTTTCATGTACCTGGCGTTTGCCTGTCCACACGATCCGCGGGTTGCCGATCAGGAATATAGGGATCTGTATCAACGCGAGGAGATTCCCTTACCCCCCAATTATCTGCCTCTGCATCCCTTTAATAACGGAGAGCAGGTGGTGCGCGATGAGCTGCTGGCGGGCTTCCCTCGGAGCAAAGCAGAAATTCGAAAACACCTCCACGATTATTATGCAGATATTACAGGACTGGATCGTCATATTGGTCGACTATTAAAAGCCTTGAAAGACAAAGGTGACTATGAAAATACGATCATCATATTTTCTTCCGATCACGGGCTGGCCGTTGGCAGTCATGGTTTGATGGGTAAACAGAGTCTGTATGAACATAGCATGAAGTCGCCTCTGATATTTTCGGGACCGGGGATTCCCCATGGTCGGAGTGACGCGCTGGTTTACCTGTATGATATCTTTCCCACGGTTTGTGAAATGGTCGGAACTGACATTCCGCAGGGACTGGATGCGGTCAGCATGTGGCCTGTGATCGAAGGCAAGAAAACTCAAATCAGGGAGACTCTGTTTACCGCTTATAAAGATGTGCAACGCTCAGTCCGCGATGAGCGCTGGAAACTGATTACCTATCCGCAAATCAATAAGTCACAGCTGTTTGATCTACAGAATGACCCTCAGGAAATGAAAGATTTATCTGGGCAGTCTGCCTGTCAGCCTCATTCAGATCGTTTATGGATGGCGCTGAAAGACTGGCAGAAAAAAACAGGCGATACAAGTCCGCTGGTATCAAATACTCCACAGGATGCTGGTTTTAAAGCACCCACCTCAGAGGAACTTGAGAAATTGAAACAGGACTGGCAGCCGAAGCAGAAAAAAACGAAACAGCAACCCTCTCATAAGAAACAATAACGATATGGTATCAGAAGATCGGCCACCGATTCGATTGGATCAGTTTTTAAAATTTCAGGCGGCAGTGGGAACTGGTGGGCATGCCAAAGTGGTCATCCAGGGAGGAGAAGTCACTGTAAACGGCGTGGTTGAAACACGACGACGCAAACAACTCTCCCCCGGAGACATTGTGGCGTATGCCGGAGAAGAGTGGTGTGTGGAATTAATAGACGAGAATTGATTATCTTGCGCTGCTGCGGTGGAGATTCAAGATTCCCCCGATGACAATCACACAGCTCATCAACAGTAGATAATCAGTCGCTGTTGCGTTCTGCCAGGCATTCAGCAGATAATCCATCCAGCCATCGATCCAGAGTTCCATCGAACGTCCCCCCGTTACTGGCCCGCAACAATCTGTAAACTACGTAATTCTACACCCTGTGTGGCTGAGTGCCTGATTGAGTTAATAAAAACGCACTTCAGAATATTGATGGTTGCGTTTTAGAAACGGGGAAGCCTGCGCAGCGATTCGATATGCTGCTTGATTTCTTCCAGATACTGACTGGCAGGTGTCAGTTTATTCAACTGTATCAGTGTTTTTTCCGCATCTGAGGTTTGCGCATAAAACAATTGACTCTGGATGAGTAACCTGAGTATCTCTGGCTGGTTCGGAATCAAGACATTTGCCCGTTCCAGCAGACTGAGTGCTTTGCCGGGAACGCCCGATTCCTCGTACCAGCTGACCAGTGTCAATACGTCCTGTAGAGATTCCGAGCTGAGATGTTCCTGTTTTGCATCATCTGTTATTTGGGGAATTTTTAGCAGGCGCTCGATCACTTCTTCCAGTTGGAGCATGTGCAAAGTCTGAGAAGCTTCTGCTTCTCCTGAGGCGATGGCATGGTTTAACTGCTGTTTGGCTTCCTGTTTACGACCTTCCGCGAGATAGATTTTTGCCAGCAGATAGTGTCGCTTGCCTGCTGAGCCGGGATAAGCGGATGACTGCTTGAGTGCCTTCACGAGAGTCTGTTCTGCTGTGGTGATTTCAGAGAAACGCAGATAATTCTCAGCCAGTTGCAGATCGACCTGATCGCTTTGAACTGCAGGCTGCTCGTCCTGGGCTCCCGATTGATAACTGGCTTCCAGCGTGTCATGTGCCAGGTTGATTCCTCTGACGAGATCGCGACGGAGCATCTTCTGGTCCGGCATCGAAAATGCCCGTTCAAACTCCCGAATGGATTTCTGATATTGCTTCGTTTTGATATAAGACCAGGCCAGCAGGTTGGTCAGTCTGACATCCGTGATCTGTTGCTGCTCCAGGTTGCCGACGTAGTCGATCAATTCATCATAGTGAGCGGTGGCAAACAGTTGTTGTGCATAGGCAACCTGAAACGCCAGGCGATGAGGAAACTTTTCAATCGCCGCTCTTGCCAGTTTGAGAGAGTCATCCGGGTGCCAGTATTGATTTCGTATCGTGCCACTGCGGTTCGGTTCCAGCTTGAGAATCATGACCCCCTGTTCGTCATATACCGGTGTCATACGATAGACGAGGTCCTGGTCAAGGAGATGCCAGGGAAACGCGGAGACCGTCTCTCGGCTGAATGTAACGAGGTAATCAGCGGGCAATTTCTGAATCTCTTTGTGTAGCTGTTCTGCATTAGTAATTTCAAAAAAGTTCAGCTTTTGAAAGCGATGTCCCGTGGTCGCGATATCCGCGCGTCGTGTAATCAGTCGGGCAGAGGGAGCCGTATTTTCCCTGATCCATGTACCGGCCGCAGTCCAGTTGCTGAACTGATTGGGTGGTAATTGATCTTTGTAAAAGTTCTGCGGATCCCGAATCATTTTCAGATTGGCATCAATCAATGCGCTGTCCGTTTTCAACTGCCAGCCAGTCAGTAACAGCAGTAAAAGAGCGCAGGCCGCGAACAGAATTTTGCGAAACAGGGGACGGGATACTTGGAAGTGATTTGAAAAAGCGCCCCAGCCTGCAGGCAGAAAAGCGAGTACGACAGGCAGCAGTGGCAGGGTAAACCGCTGTTGCATCCACGGCCAGAGAGAAAGAATTCCCAGGCTGAAGATCAGGTACCAGAGTGCGACGGTTCCCCCTTGCCGGCGGCTTTTGATCATCCCGTAACATGAGAGTGCAAGTATCATCGCGCCGAGCAACAGGTAGACCCCGACTGGTCCCGGCAAAATCGCGTTTTCATCAAGGATCATACGAGAATAGCGAGGCATTGCTCCCGGCATATCAGGAAACAGTTTCTGGCAAAAACTGTCGAAGTGCGTCTGGCTACGTTGCAGAATATTGATCACGGTTCCGATAACGCCCTGTGCTTTCAATTCCTGCAGGGCAACAGAAGTATAACCACTTTTCTCCAATGCAGAGTTGCGGAACATCCAGAAACCAGTTGCCAGCAGCGAACAGGCCACTCCGATCAGCCACCACCAGCGGGCTTTGCGAGCAATCGCCCAGATCCCAACAGCAAGAACCAGTGCTATGCCGATCGTTCGTAAAAACGGAAGAAAAATCAGCAGACAGGTGAAACATGCCAGATGCCATTTACCGGGAGATTCTGTCTGAACAGCCAGTAAATACAGAATCGCCAGAGAGCAGGCCATGAATGGTATTTCACTCATGACGAGCGTAGAGAAGAACAGGGTGTAGGGATTGATGGCGATCATCCCGGCGATCAGAATTGCAGGCCAGTAATAAAGATCCGGGTTGGACTTGAATGAGCCTTTTTCTGATTTGTGGAGTTGCAGGACATAGAGATATAAGAGCGTCAGCATGGCAAGACCTGACAGCCAGACAGTGGCTTTGGCCCCGATGACATTATAGGGGGCAATTAACGCTGCCGGGGATAACAGCAGCGACATTCCTGGAGGGCGATGGGCATAGAGAGGTTCGCCAGGTGTATCGATTTCACGATACCCCGTACCGTTGACAAGTGATTTCGCCATGATGACATAGCGGGCACTGTCAGGTGTATAGAAATAGAGTTGGTTCCAGCGCGCGATCACTATGCCTGAAAACAGAATCAGCAGAAGCAGAACGCTGATCAGATGGGATCGTGTAGAAGACTGAGACAGACCTTTCATCAATGGAATCAACTTGTGTAAAAGGGAGAAGTGGATGAGATACAACCAACGGAGACTACGAGATCAGCAATTGTTATACCTTTTAGCGTCAGTTGAGATCTGCTCGCCTTGTTTCAATACTGAATTTGAGCATCAGTCCGGTACTGCCGATTAGAGGTGCCTGAAAAGCGAGGATTGCCGATCAAAGAGGGGGAAGTAACCGGTTTTGAGAACCGTTGACATTTGAGGGCCGTTGATATCTCACCACGTTGTTGCATTTTTGCATCATTTCAGAATCCTGCTCTGAATTTCCTCTGCCGTTGCAATTTCATGCCAATTGTTTCACAATTCGAGGCGCGTAGCGCGATCTATTCACGGATTGGTCAGGGCTGCTTTTTGATCTGTTTCGATTCATTCCCGTTTATTAGTTTATAACAGGTGTTTCTCATGGATGACCAACATTTTCGCTCGCTCATAAAATCACTGCAGACCGTTGCTGAAACAGAAGCTCTGGTCAGTTTTCTGGAAGAACAGGGGACGTTTTCGTTTCCGGCTTTGGAGAATGGACTGTTTCCAGCGGCCATAGCGCATGAGTCAACCGGGTATCAGAGTATCTGGGTTCGAGATAATATTCATGTTGCACATGCTTTAAACGCAGTTGGAAAGTCTGGACCAGCCTGTAAAGCCATCTCGACATTGACGGAGTATTTTACCAGGCACCGGGATCGGTTTGATCAAATTATCTCCGGACAGGCCAGCCCCGCTGAAGTCATGAAACGCCCTCACATTCGCTTTGATGGGAATACGCTCGGCGAGATTGATGAGAAATGGGCGCATGCGCAAAATGACGCTTTGGGTTATTACGTCTGGTTTTATTGTTTGCTGCTATCCCAGGGCAAGCTGGAACCGGTTTCAGGTACGCTGGAATTACTGGCAGCCTTTGTGCGATATTTCGAATCGATCCGTTACTGGGAAGATGCAGACAGTGGTCACTGGGAAGAGACACGGAAAATTGAAGCTTCCAGTATCGGCACCGTGGTCAGTGGATTGAAGATGCTGAAACGTTATCTGGACCAGTCTGAACGCTGGAATCAGTTTCGTTATGCAGGGGTACCCGTTACTGATGATTCCGTTGACTTACTGATTCAACAGGGGCAGGCTGCCCTGGATGAAATCCTGCCGGCAGAATGTATTCAGGAAGATCCCCTGCTGGCACGAAAGTATGATGGTGCGCTGCTGTTTCTGATTTTCCCGCTCGGCCTGGTACAGGGAGAAATGGCGGAGAAGATTATGGAAGATGTTCGATCCCATTTAATGGGCGAGTATGGAATCCGTCGTTACCTGGGCGATTCTTACTGGTGTGCCGACTACAAAGATATGCTGGGTGAAGAGGATCGCACCGTCGACTTCAGCGATGATCAATCGAGTCGAGATAAACTGTTGAAACCCGGACAGGAAGCGCAATGGTGCATTTTCGATTCCGTGTTGTCGGTGATTTACGGTCAGAGGTTTCTACAGTCAGAAAAAACAGAGGATTTTGAAAAGCAACGTTTTCACCTGGATCGCTCCCTCGGTCAACTCACCACCAGTGAATCTGTATTCGGGCCTTATAAATGTCCTGAATCATATTACCTGGAAAAAGGCAGATATGTTCCCAATGACATTACTCCCCTGTTGTGGACACAGGGCAATCTGATGATGGCCCTGCAGCAATGGAAACAGACACTGAAGACCCGCATTCAATAAGAGAGGCGAGTTTGTCCTAAGACAGGAGTTGGTGAATCAGACGGGTATAAACCGACTGGTTCGATTCTTTTAATGCTTCGGCTGCCTGCTGTAAAATCCGGATCTGACGTGGTGTGACAGGAACAGGTGTGTTTTTTTCTGGAACTGCTGGAATCAGTTTTTTCATGAGTTGCTCCAGCAGGGTGTCGATTCCTGATTTCGTGATTGATGAGACAGAGATCGCAGCGTGGGGGAGTGGCTGTTTCCAGCTTTGCGGAAGATCCGATTTGTGTGCGACTATGATTGATTCGGGCCATTGGGAGACGAGTCTCAGGTCATGTGCCTGTTCAGGCTGACTGACATCAATCAGAATCAGGTTACAATCTGCAGAACGCATCATCTGTTCTGCGCGCCGGATACCCGTTGATTCGAGCACATCGGCCTGTTCGCGAATCCCTGCTGTATCGGAGAACTGGATAGGCCAGCCTTCAAGGGCTGTGGTAGCAGTGAGGACATCCCGGGTCGTGCCTGCTTCATTGAATACGATCGATCGTTCATAACCCAGGATTGCATTGATCAGACTTGATTTGCCAACATTAGGACGTCCCGCAAGAACAACACACCAGGGAGAGGTCAGGTGAAGTCCGAATTGTTCCCAGTCCAGCAGGTTCTGAATTTGTGACTGGTAGTAATCCAGATCAAAGGGTTGATCAGCAACAGGCAGAAGGGCTTCAAACGCTGATTTCAGGACCCCTTCAGACTGACGCAGCAATATTTCTGCCGTGCGAAATGTGGTCGCCGCAGTGAGCCTGTCCTGAAGTTCGAAGTCTAATTCTGTTTTGGTCGATTTCACCAGTTGTTCCCATGAATTTCGTGGGCAACCCCGTGCTTCCAGATCAGAAAGTATCCGCTCTACAGCAGCCAGGCCCCCGTGACAGTGGATGTCGACGGTATATTCATCCAGGCGGCAGATCACCAGATCTTCATTGCTGGTTTGTCCCCAGAGGCCATATACGATTCGATTCAATGGTTGCGCTGCGAGCGATTTTTGATTGGCTGCGTTGAAGCAGGCATTGATGGCGGCTGCTATTGAATTCAATTCGCCTTTCACGCGTATTGTCGCAACGGCCCCTCGTCCGCGAGGCGTTAACAGCGTCGCGGAACAGGAAACCGGCTCATGATTTTCAATCGACTGAGGCATGTTGAATTACCTGATCCCGCTGATTTCTTGTGCCACGATCGCCAGTCCCTGCAGTGTTAATAATGGTTCAAACCGCACTAATTCATCAAGATGCGGCGCGAGTAATGAGGAACCGCCCCCCGTGAGCAGAACCAATGGTGGTTCCGGGCAGGTTTTGAAAAGCGAATGATTTTGAAGCTGGTGAATCAGTTCCCGAACTGCCCCCAGTTGACCCCAGAATAAGCCACTGCGAATTGCATTGGTCGTATGTTTTCCGAGTACTACTGGTTCCTGCTGGCGCAGGTCAGATACCGGAATCAGTGGTAATAGAGCCGTGTAATCATGGAGCGATTTTGCGGAAAGTTCAAATCCCGGTAGAATGGATCCCCCTGCAAAATGACCCTCAGATGAGACGACGTCCACAGTGGTCGCAGTTCCGGTATCGACAATAATGGCACCCTGATCTGTATCGCGTAAGGTATTGGCGGCGACGGCGTTTAACAAACGGTCAATTCCCACTTTACGTGGCTCGTCTACATCAATGGTCAATGGAAAATCTTCTGTATTGAGGACTTCGATCGGTGGGGGAAACGAAGTCAATGACCAGTCCGTGACGATTTTTTTAATTCCTCGAGGATTCGAACCAGCGACGACACTCTGGCAGTGCTCAAGGGGCTGATCGCCGGACCAGTTTTGAATCTGAGTCCAGGGAACCGGTTCTTCCAGAGGTGCCGAGAAAGCATGTTCAACCAAAGGAAGCTGCCTGCAGGCTTTGACAGGAAACTCAGTTTGCAGCAGCACAAACTTGATTCGACTGTTACCGACATCAATGGCCAGTTGTTTGAGCGAATGCGCCATGAGATTACTTATAACGAATGAGGAATTCCTGAGTGATTGTATTCTGTGAGACCGAAACAGGGTGGTGATGAATCCCACTAAAACATGTTATCCTGGGTACTTCGATATTCAGTCCGGACTGTTATGCAGACAGGTTAGAACAACGTTCGATCATTCTCGTTCTCATCGGAATCTTTTCCGGCGGAACTGCTTTTACGACGACCTGTTTTGGAAGGCCCTTTCGTATCGATCGATGCCGTACTGTCGAATTCTTCCAGTACAGGGTTTCCATTTTCATCAACGCGCGTCAGGATCTCAATTTTCTGCTCGGCTGATTCCAGGGACTTGTAACACGAACGAAGCAGTTTCACCCCACGTTCAAAGTGTTCCATTGATTCTTCGAGACCGGCGGTCCCTTCTTCCAGAGTCGATACAATTTCCTGTAATTCTGCCAGTGATTCCTCGAAAAGGGGCGTTTCTGACTGTGCTGATTTTTTCTTTGCCATGTCTAATATCTTTAAATATCAAAATGTTGGACTGGTTGAGTTAAGTAGCAGGAGGTCATTCGGAGCCCTCCTGGATTTCCTGAATCCGGCTTACCACGGTGCCATCGGACAGGCGAGTGTGAAGTACTTCACCAGACTTCACCTGGTTGATCGATTTTACAATATTCAATTCTGCAGGTTCGCCTGCTGACTCCTTACGGGTGATACTGTATCCCCGGTTCAGTACCTTCAGGGGGCTCAAAGCATCTAAGGCAGAGGCCAGATGTCTGGTTTCAGTTTGACAACGAGTGATCATATCACGCGTGCTGCGTTTCAACCTGCGATCCAGTTCATCGACCTGTGTAGCACGCTGGTGAACCATATCGAGAGGACGGGTTAAAGCGGGACGGGCGGCAATCGCATCGAGCTGCATGCGAACCTGCCGCGCTCGTTGTTTCAGATTTGTGACGAGTTGACTCTGCCAGTGTGTCAAAGTCGCCAGAACATCTGATTGCAGCGGAACGGAGAGTTCGGCAGCTTCACTGGGGGTTAAAGCGCGACGATCCGCGACCAGATCTGCGATGCTGATGTCTATTTCATGCCCGACAGCGCTGATGACGGGAATGGGACAGGCAAAAATAGCACGGGCCACCACTTCCTCGTTAAATGCCCACAGATCTTCCAGGCTGCCTCCCCCGCGTCCTGTGATGATCGTTTCTACCTGGGGAATACGGGCAGCCAGTTCGATTCCTGCCGCGATCTGTTCTGCGGCTCCTTCGCCCTGAACTGCCACAGGTACGATTACGAGATCAGTGGCTTTCCAGCGTCTCGTAATCACCTGGAGCATGTCGCGTACCGCTGCACTGGTGGGGCTGGTGACGAGGGCAATTTTTCGCGGGAACCGGGGAATCGGTTGTTTATGTTCGGGGTTAAACAGGCCTTCTGCAGCCAGTTTTTCCTGCATCTGTCGAAACGCCAATTCCAGCGCCCCCACTCCCTGGGGAAGCAGTTGTTCGATATTCAGCTGATAGGTGCCGCGCGCCTGATAAACCTCGATAGGGCCGGCAGCCACGACTTCCATGCCATCCTCAATCTGAAATTTCAACCGTGAGGCAGTGCGCTTCCAGATGACGGCCCTTAACTGGGCAGCGTCATCCTTCAATGTCAGATAGATATGACCGGAACTGGCCATTGTGCAATTGGAAATTTCTCCGACGACCCATGCATAAGGAAAGTTTGCTTCTACCAGATTTTTTATCTGACGAGTCGTTTGGGTAACGGAAAGAATTTCAGGTTCTGCAAGAGACATAAGTAATCGATCAATTTACGAAATCAGGGTAGCAGTGAATTCAGATAGGAAATGCCAGTGCGGCAATCTTCTATTTTGTTTTCACCTTGAGTACGGTCCACGGTGAGCCATCCCTGGTAACCGGTCTCCATTACCAGTGGCAGGAAGTGATCCCACACGACCATACCCTTGCCCAGCGCGACCTCGGAGCCTTCGCCATCCATTTCACGAATGGCATCACGCAGTCGGTATGATTTGATCCAGGTATACAGTTCTCGGATCGTCGCTTCCGGGTCCTGGCGTGAATAAATCATTTCTGCCGTATCAAAGTCGATGCCAATAAAGCCGTTCGTGACGCGCGAGACCAGTTCACGCATCACGGCAGACGAGTTCTTTTCACAGGCGAGACAGAGGTCAGTACCAACATGAGAAGCGTGTCGTGCCAGATCATTCAGTACTTCGCAGATCATGGGAAAATGACCTGTGTCCGTTGACTGAATCATTCCGGGATGAATG
>NZ_CAXAVM010000087.1:0-28878 GCF_963972345.1 uncultured Gimesia sp.
TGCTGATTTCATAAACCGTCTCTTCGCCGCGGGTGATGGGGTCTTTGGTATCGCGGACCTGCACATCCAGCACGCCCTGCGCGGGTGTGACTTTGAGACAGGCCGAGACCTGTTCGTTGGGTAAATCCGGGCTGGTGACATTCACGCGCATGCAGGCATGTTCGGCGGCGACTTCGCAGTCGAATTCGACCTGCAGTTGCACTCCCTGTCCGACACGAATCGTATCCAGAGACCATGTCAACTGATCCGTTTCCCGCGTGGAACCAATGGATGCTTCCCGCGGGATCAAAGCGGAATCGTAAGTGACAGCGACCTGGATGTTATTCAAATCGACGTCAGCAACATTGGAAAGTTTCACGATGTATTCCGCCCGACTGCCGATCGTTCGAGAAGAGGGGCCGAGTACTGACAGATCCAGCTGTTTCTTTTCATATTCAACACAGACCGATTTCCAGACCAGTTCATTCCCATCAGCGAGTGCCCGGAATCGGCAGCAGTGACTGCCCAGGACATCACTAAAGAGTGTCAGTGAGATTTCTTTGGATTCGCCAGGCTGCAGTGTGCCCAGCCGTTGTCCGATTTTCTTTTCGCGACGCCCCGGGAACATCAGGGCCGCGTCAAATTCGCATTCCAGCAGCACATTCCTGACGGAACGATCACTCGTATTCTTGATGATCAGATAAAATGTCGCCCCGCTTCCCAGCTGGCGTTTGGGGATCACATCAACGGTCATCTCCAGCGGTCCCGCGGTCGCAGGTGCCGTCATCCTCGGCCCTGTTGGCTGTTGGATGATCGTATCCGGCTGCGATCTGCTTTGCAGGTCCGGCGCATTCAGTTGGGGACGAGTCATGTCCTGATCGGGCAGGTTTCGCAGTTGAGGAGGCTGATTTTGATTCAGCGATTCCGGTACTGCAAACAGATCTTCCCGAGGCTGCGGTACGCCGGGCTGCCTTTGTGGGATGGTCTGGGGAGTGGTCCGGGGGATTGCGCCTGGATCCGTCTGGGGGTTGACACGCTGGGTTTCACGTGACTGGGGAGCCGCCTGGGGGACAGGACTGTTCAATGGCTGGTTCTGAGGGTCCAGTGTTGGCGGATCAGTCAGTTTCCAGGAAGAACGTTGACTGGGCGCAAGGGTAGAGCAGGCCGCTGTCGAGAGTGTCAACAGCAGCAGCATGGCTGATACGATTCCTGATGAGGGCCGTATTCTGCTACCCGGCATGGAAAAATCCTGTCGTAAAAAACAAAACGGTACACTGAAAGTTTATCACGAAAACTTGAGTGCAACAGGGAGAGAAATGATAGAAAAATAAAATAGTAACCGCGCGAATCTGTATTGAACCGGGACGTTAATAAGCGAATTCCGAGTCGGGTTGACACGATCAATTCGAACAGTCAGTCGGCCCGTCCATCTGACAGAATCAGTTCAGCCGGGCTGAAACCGGAGCCTTACAAAAAACAGATGAAAAACAGTGAGTTGAGCGGCCAGAACAATTAACAAAGCAGCGGGGAGTTTCTAGACTGAACCTGCTTTAATTATCGTAAGAATGAAATCAACTGTATCGATTCTTACACGGACATCCGGGTTCCATTGACCCTGTTTCGGTAATACATACATGTCTGGATCGGCTGTGAATATCTTTGTATCGGAATATCTCTGTAGTGGTGCCTGTGAATTGAGCGATACAGAAGCCGGCATATTCAGGGAAGGAACTGCGATGCTGGAAGCGGTCATTTCTGATCTGCTTGCACTCCCACACATGCGTGTGATCACGAGCCTGCAACAGAACGTTGAACTGAAACTTCCTCTCCTGGAGCAGGCGATCCGGGCGGAACGGTTACAGATATTTCGAGTTGATACTCCCGAACAGGAGCGCGAGATCTTCAAGACTGCCTGCCTGGCATCCGATTGTGTGTTGATCATCGCACCTGAGTTTGAGGAACTGCTCTCCCGGCGAACGCAGCAGGCTTTGGATTACGGCGCAGTTGTGTCCGGCCCTGATCTAACGACGATTCAGTTAACCGCCGACAAGTGGCGGTTATTTGAAATGATGCAGGAACACTCGCTGCCCACGATTCCGACCAGGTTACTTTCAGCAGAATTGCTTCGATCGGCGATCACGTTTCCCTGTCTGATCAAACATCGTTTTGGAGCAGGGGGGCTCGGTTTAGAAGCATTTGAAAATGAGAAACAATTACGAAATCGTTGGAATCTGCTGTCATCAGCAGAGGGGCAATATCTGTTCCAGCCGTTCCTGCAGGGAAAGCCGCTCTCTACTGTGGCGCTGATCAGGCCGGGAGAGCGGGACTATTTTCCGGTAGGGGAGCAGCAGATCAGCTGGGATCAGGGTTTTGCGTATCAGGGGGGCAGCATTCCGGCGGACATCGATCAAAGTATGTTACCATCCATTTATAACCTGTTGGATCGTGTGTGTGATTTACTGCCGGGACTTGCAGGGTACGTGGGCTTTGATATTCTCTTACCGGATGACTCTCCTCACGAACCTCTGCTGGTGGAAATCAACCCGCGACTGACGACCAGTTACACAGGCTATCGTCGACTGACGCAGGATAATCTGGCGGAGCGGATGATGAATCTGGAAACAGAGTTTCCCCGCATAACATGGCAGGAAGGCGTCACGGTCCGCTTTCAACCTGATGGGACAGTCTCACTAAATCCACAACTTTAATCGAGAAATCCAACATGTATGTTATAGGCCTGGATATAGGTGGTGCGAACCTCAAGTCGGCAGACAGTGATGGCGCTGCGAGATCAATCGCGTTTGAACTCTGGAAAACTCCCGAATTATTACAGACAGCTTTACAGGAATTACTGACATCCTATCAGCGTCCCGATCTGATCGCGGTGACGATGACCGGGGAACTGGCAGACTGTTTTCAGACGAAGGCGGACGGAGTCGATCATATTCTGACAGCCGTCGAACAGGCGGTTCCCGGGGTGCCGGTGCTGGTCTGGCAGACCGGAGCAGAATTTCTGCCTCCCGATATCGCACGGGAGTTTCCTTTATTGGCGGCGGCTGCCAACTGGCATGCCCTGGCAACCTGGCTGGGCCGGATGATTCCTGATCAGCATGGTCTGTTGATTGATATCGGTTCGACGACAACCGATCTGATACCACTGCAGCAAGGCTTACCGGTTACCGAAGGGGTGACGGACGTCGAACGCCTGCTTTCGGGAGAACTGGTTTATACCGGCGGACGTCGCACGCCACTGGCGATGCTGGAAAATCGCGTGCCGTTGCGCGGGCAGAGCTGTCCCCTGGCAGCCGAATATTTTGCGACCACAGCAGATCTGTATGTTCTTCTTGAGGAACTGCCAGAAAGCCCGGAGGACATCGACACTGCAGACGGGAGACCAGCGACGCGCGCGAATGCGTTTGCCCGAATTGCCCGTTCTGTCTGTTGTGATATCACAGAATTGAGTGAAGAGGAAGCAATTGAGATTGCCGTCTGGCTGGCGGCGCGACAGCAGGCACAGATCACCGAGGCATTGGATCAGGTTTTGAGCCGAATGGATCATGTTCCCGAGACAGTTCTGATCAGCGGCAGTTCAGTCTTTCTCGCGAAAAAAATAGTACAATCCCATCCGCTGCTCGCTCAGGCAAAGGTCACGAATGTTGCCGAGATATTTGATCGATCCATTTCCGATTCTGCCTGTGCATTCGCCGTCGCACGGCTGGCAGCCGAACGGGTTCGGTTTTCCACGGAAGTCGAGCAACCTGATTGAGGAGCCTGTCTGTAAGTGCCTGCATTACCACATTTTAATGATTTTATACTGACTCTGTGATCAAATGATCCATGCGGAATCGTGGTTGACTCAGATTCAATTCTTATGGTATGTTCCCGCACCTAAAAACTGATTCTCAGCAAGTAATCTCAGGACGCAAACGCTGCCCCCCGTCAATTCGAAATTCCGGTAACCTGAACAAGGATGACAGGTTACCAGCATGTCGCGGGAGCGCACCGGATCCTCAATCAATATAATTTCCCTCATCCAGCGATGGAGCGCGAAACATGTGTGGAATAGTTGGATATATCGGCCATCGCCAGGCCGGACCGATTCTGATCAAAGGTCTGCAGAAACTGGAATATCGTGGCTATGACAGCGCCGGGGTGGCGGTCCACGATGGGTCTGCCATCCAGATCCGCAAGAAAAAAGGGCGCGTCCTCGAGATGGCGTCCCTCTATAAGTCAAATCCGGTTTCTGGTACTGCAGGGATCGGTCACACCCGCTGGGCGACGCATGGGGAAACCAACGATCAGAATTCGCATCCCCATGTGGGGGGAAATGACGATGTTGTCATTGTCCATAACGGGGTGATCGAAAATTATACTTCACTGCGTAAGCAGTTGCAGGGACTGGGGTACGTGTTTCGGACGACGACTGACACCGAGTCTGTCGCGCATCTGTTATCGCATCATCTGGAAGAACAGATCAAGTTTGGTTCTGATCCAGAAGAACTGGCCACTTATTTAAAGGCAGTGGAAATCACCCTGACCAAACTCAAGGGGACCTATGGCCTGGTCGTGATGTTCCGGGATCTGCCGGACGTGATGATCGCTGCGCGACTGGGAAGTCCGCTGGTGATTGGTGTCGGCAAAGGCGAACATTTTATCGCCAGTGACGCCACCCCCCTGGCTGGATATACCGACGAAGTCATCTACCTCTCCGATCACGAAATGGCGGTGATCACGCGAGATGAGATCGAAATCTTTCACCGCGATGAAGGTCAGCAGAAACTGTCGATTCAGACCCTGGACCAGGTGAGTGTCGATGCCGAACTGGGTGATTATGAACATTACATGCTGAAGGAAATTTTCGAGCAGCCCCAGTCCCTGGAAAACGCCATGCGCGGCCGTCTGGATGAAGATGAGGCGACTGCCAAATTTGGCGGCTTGAATCTCTCTGCGCAACAGCTGCGAAAAATTGATCGCGTCGTGCTGACGGCCTGTGGAACCAGCTGGCATTCCGGCCTCGTCGGTGAATATCTGCTGGAAGAGTTTGCCCGGATTCCCACCGAGGTGGAATATGCGAGCGAATTACGCTATCGCAATCCTCCCATTTCCAACAGTACGATGATTTTTGCGATTACCCAAAGTGGTGAAACGGCAGACACGCTGGCAGCGATGCGCGAATGCAAACGCAAAGGTCACCCGACACTGGCGATCTGCAACGTGGTGGGATCGACAATCGCCCGGGAAGCGGATGGCGGAATCTATCTGCACGCCGGCCAGGAAGTGGGAGTCGCATCGACCAAAGCATTCACATCACAGGTGATGGTTCTGATCCAACTGGCTCTGTTCCTGGGGCGGATGCGACATCTCTCGTATCCCGCCGGCCGCAGAATTATCGATGCCATGCATAAGATTCCCGATCAGGTGCGCAAATGTCTGGAATGCAATGAGCAGGTGAAAGACATTGCAATGAAGTACTGTAACTTCAATAACTTTTTGTACCTGGGGCGACTGTATAATTTCCCCGGTGCGCTGGAAGGGGCATTGAAGCTCAAGGAGATCAGTTATATCCATGCGGAAGGCTATCCGGCTGCGGAAATGAAGCATGGTCCGATTGCGCTCGTGGATGAAGCGACTCCCAGTGTGTTTATTGTACCTCGCGGACAGATTTATCCCAAGGTCATGAGTAACCTGGAAGAGGTCAAAGCACGCAAAGGCCCCGTTATTGCCATTGCCTGCGAAGGGGATGACAAGATTGCCGATATCGCCGACGATGTCATTTATGTTCCCGATGTCGATGATTTTCTGCAGCCCCTTGTCACAGCAATTCCGTTGCAACTGCTTTCCTACCATATTGCAGTCCTGCGTGGATGTAATGTCGACCGACCACGTAATCTGGCAAAAAGTGTGACGGTCGAATAAGCCCGCCTTTCGGATCGTCATCTGCTGAACAGATCCGCCAGGGTGAGTCGCTGCGCGCTGCCGTCGTTCAGCTGCTGGTGAACCCTTCGTTTTTTGCCTGAAATCAGCCAAAAACAGGGTTTCCTTTGTTGAAAGTGCGAAAAATCGACTTCCCGTATCTGGTTTCGCTTCATGATCAGCATAGAATAGTAACTGAGGCAGTCAGAAAGGATTGCCTCAGCGAATTTTGACGCTTCCCTTCATTTCAGACGGGACATTCTGCCTGTCATTGGAAGAGAGAGCGGATACGAGCCTTCTCTACAGAAATAAGAAATCGCATTTCTGTGATACTGGAACAAAATCAATGAAAGTAATTCTGGCGAATCCGCGTGGCTTTTGTGCGGGCGTAAATATGGCAATCGAATGTCTGGAAGAAGTCATTCGTATCTTTGGCAGCAATGTCTATGTCTATCATGAGATCGTGCATAATAAATATGTCGTGAACCGGTTTACCGAACAGGGCGTGACCTTCGTCAATACGGTGAGTGAAGTTCCCGAAAATTCCATCCTGGTCTTCAGTGCCCACGGCGTCTCTCCCGTGATTCGTAATGAAGCCAGAGAACGAAATATCCGTACGATTGATGCGACTTGTCCGCTGGTCACCAAGGTGCATACCGAAGCCATCAAATATGCCGATGCAGGGTACCATATTATTTTGATTGGCCACGAAGGGCACGACGAAGTTATTGGAACCATGGGAGAAGCTCCCGAGAGTATTACCCTGATCGAGACACCGGAAGAAGTTGCCGCTCTGGAGTTTCCCGAAGGTGCGCGGCTGGCGTATCTGACACAGACAACCTTAAGTGTGGAAGAAGCGAGCCGTGTCATTCGCAGTCTCAAGGAAAAATATCCTGAAATCGAAAGTCCGCCAAAGGAAGATATCTGTTATGCCACCACAAACCGTCAGGAGGCCGTCTCGGAACTGGTGTCTCGCGTAGATCTGGTACTCGTCCTGGGAAGTCAGAACAGTTCCAACAGCAAACGTTTGATGGAAATCGGTAAAACGGCGGGCAAGCCAGCCTATCTGGTCGACGGGGTGGAAGAAGTACAACCCGAGTGGTTGCAGCAGGCAGAAACCGTCCTGATCACGGCAGGCGCCAGTGCGCCCGAAGTCGTCGTGGAAGAACTGATTCAATTCCTGGAAACGAATTACCAGGCGGAAATTGAAAATGCGATTGTCCGCAAGGAATCGGTTCGATTCCCCCTTCCCCGCGAGTTAAGGGCCATTCAATAGTCAAATCAGCCGGGCTGAAAAACTCAAATACTCTGTCTGGTTTGCCGTGTGTTGTCTGAGACCCTACTATGGTTTATTGTAAATGATGCTGATTGAGTCGCCAGACCGTAGAGAATCCTGAAAGAATGAAGCCGTAGCCATGAGTGATAATCCAACACCCGCAGGAAACAACGAAGATTCTCCCGAATTCAACCCGGAGCGTCATACGCAGGAAATCAGGCATTCCCAGGTGAGTGCCCGGGTGCCGGAAGGGGTCTCGCGTGGTGTTTTCAGTACCGGAGCCGTTGTGCTCCAGGGGGGACATGAATTTATTCTCGATTTTCTGTTACGGATTTCCACGCCGCAACAGGTGGTCGCACGGGTTGTGCTTCCGATCGGCGTTGTGCCCCAGATGATTCGTGCGCTCCGCGATAATTTAACCAATTACGAAAATCGATTCGGAACTCCCATCATCCCCACACCGTTGCCTCCCGCGGTGACCGGTTCTTCGGAATCCATTAATGTGGGAGCGGGGATTGATACCCCTGAATCAGAGCAATCTGCTTCTTCGGTGGCGGATTCGGTATCCGGTGCCGCTGCGGGCGGGGCAGGAGTGGTCGGAGAGACCAGAACTCCGGAACCAGGAAATGAGGAGACTTCGAAAACATCGGAAGCATCCGAAACTAAATCCAGCCCCGTAGAATCAGCCCAGAAACCACCTTCGGCAGAAGAGCTGTATGACGAATTGAAGCTGCCTGATGAAATGCTCTGCGGTGCCTATGCGAATGCCGTTCGGATCGGTCATTCGGCGACGGAATTTTCGTTCGATTTCATCACCACGTTTTTCCCCCGGTCCTGTGTCTCTGCCCGCGTCCATCTGGCAGCACCCAACATCCCCCGCCTGCTGGATTCACTGACGCATTCCTTTGAGCAGTTTCAAAGAAAAGTCGCTCAACAGCAGAAACGTCAGCCTCCCCAGCAGGGCGACTTACCTGGGTAACAGGACTACAGGGCTGGGTTAACGAATCACTGGTCCGGACAGTTACTTTTTAATCGATGTGCCCGAGTTCTTTCTCGGTCGTTGCGGCTTCCACTTCTGGTTCGTGTCTGGAGAAAACCAGGTAGCGGCAGAGCAGAAAATTGAAGCCCATGCCAACCAGAATTCCAATAAATGCTGCCAGCAGAATCCGCTGCTCAAAGAACGGAAAAGACTGGCTGAGGACCATCGTCGTCAACCAGTTACAGACGGCTCCTGTCAGGCAACTGCCACAATAGCTCAGATACTGTTTCAGAACTGGCTGATGCTTCGCATAAGAGAAGGTGATGTTCCGGTTGAGCAGGAAGTTGGTGCTCATGGAGGTCCAGATCGCCAGCGCCACGGCGAGCGGGGAAATAATCCAGTGCGAGAGCAGGGCCAGCATCTGCAGATTCACGAAGACACCCGTCAGTCCGATCAGTGCAAATTGGGTGAAATAGGCATAGTTCTGATATTTAAAATCGAAAAGGCGTTTGAGATGTTTCAGGAAGCGCAGCTGTTCTTTCAATGAAAACTTGCTGGTTCCTGTCACGCGATCCGTAAAATCGACTGGAATTTCGACCACGTTTTGACAGCGGCATTTGACGATGAGTTCCAGCCCGATTTTATATCCGATGGGATTCAGGATTTCGCGAACCTGCTGGAAACTCTGCCGCCTGATGGCAAAAAATCCGGCCAGCGGGTCACGGGCACTGGTGAAAGGCCGGGATAACCAGGTCGCTACCCGGGATTTCCATTTTCTAGTCCAGCCCCCGTTTTTTGCCGTTGAGCCTCCCTCGATATAGCGGCTGCCGATTACGAAGTCAGTCGGTCGCTGGTGGAGGGCGGAAACCAGTTCCGGGATCTTTTCAGGAGGATGCGAAAGGTCTGCATCCATCACCAGCAGCAACTCCCCCGTTGCGGCATCCATTCCTGTCAGCACGGCGGAAGCGCGTCCCCGTTCATGCTTCCGGGTGATCAGACGCAGAGGGTAGCTTGCAGAGAGAGCCTCACACACCGGGATGGTTTCATCCGGGCTGTTGTCATCGACCACAATGATTTCCGCATCCAGACTGGCAGCAGTGAGCGCCTGGTTCACACGCGGGATGAGTACCTTCAGATTTTCCGCTTCGCAATAAGCTGGAATAATTATTGATAATTGCAGCAATGTTTTACTTTTCAGGATGGTAGCGGTAATGCGGACAGGAGTCTTATCCGCCGTGTAATGGAAGCGCGACAGGTCGGGGGCAGGGTGAATCTGATTTTCTGCTGTCAGGCACCCGAAAATCCAGCTCACAGGGAAAAAAAGCAGATGAATTCGACAACGTCATTCTCTCTCAGGATCGTGATAAGATCAACCGGCCTGATCCTCAGAGAACTGAGAGAAGTCATCATCGTCAGAATCGTTATACACCGCAGCCTTTGGCTGATGCGGAGACGCTGCTTTTTTGCAACATTTTATTCTAAAGACGACTTGCTGCCATTTTATGAACTAAATTTAAACTGAAAAACCTCTCACATTCCCTGAATAGCGGATGTGGTTACGAATGTCGATGTCGGACAGAACATTCCGGTTTGGAAATAAAAGACACAACCTCAAGGAGTTATGAATAACATGGCAGCTACTGGCTTTTCTCACGCCGATCCCAATATGGCATTTGATGATCTGAAACGGCTGATTCATGGCAAGCTGGTTGAAAAACTGGATTTGTCACGTGTGGGTGACCTGGAAGGTGATTCCCTGCGCCGCGAAATTCGACTGGTCATCGAGCATTTATGCGATACAGAAAATCCACTGTTGAACCGTTCCGAACGGGAGCGGTTGATCGAAGAGATTCTGGACGAAACCTTCGGGTTCGGACCTCTCGAACTGCTGCTCAAAGATCAGGATATTGCAGATATCATGATCAACGGTCCCAAGCATGTATTCGTGGAAAAGAATGGCCGGATCGAACGCTCCAATGTTGTCTTCCGCGATAATCAGCATTTGCTGCAGATCCTCGACCGGATCGTATCCAAAGTGGGACGACGCGTGGATGAAACGTCTCCGCTGGTCGATGCCCGCCTGCCTGATGGCTCGCGTTTGAACGCCGTCATCCCTCCCCTGGCTCTGGATGGCCCCTCATTGACGATTCGTAAATTCGGATCGAATCCGCTGGGACTGGAAGACCTGTTGCGTTTTGGTGCGTTTACTCCGGAAGTGGCCATGCTGCTGGAAGGGGCGATTAAAGCACGCATCAACACCATCATCAGTGGTGGTACCGGTTCCGGTAAAACCACGTTATTAAATACATTATCGGGTTTTATTCAAAGTGATCACCGTGTGATTACGATTGAAGATGCGGCGGAACTTCAATTGCAACAGGAACATATTTTACGTCTGGAAACACGGCCTCCCAATATTGAAGGCCGCGGAGCGATCACGGCGACTGACCTGGTGAAAAACGCCTTACGTATGCGACCGGACCGGATTATCATCGGGGAATGTCGTGGCGGCGAATCGCTGGACATGTTACAGGCGATGAATACCGGTCACGAAGGTTCATTAACGACAATCCACGCCAACTCTCCCCGCGATGCGGTTTCCCGTCTGGAAACCATGATCACGATGGGCGGCGTGGAACTGCCTCTCAAAGCGTTGCGGCAACAGTTCGCTTCTGCCGTGGATCTGATTATCCAGGTGAACCGACTGCAGGGGGGGCCACGTAAGGTCACCCATGTGACAGAGGTTCTGAATATGGAACAGGATACCGTGATCATGCAGGATATTTTCCTGTTCGTTCAGGATGGCATTGATGCTGACGGAAGAGCCTACGGCCATTTTGAAGCGACCGGTGTACGACCGGCATTTATGGATCGACTGGAGGCAGCGGGAATTCGACTGCCCGGGAATCTGTTTGCCAATCGTGTTTTGCAGGGCTGAGTTCAAAACTGTTTTAAAAAAGATACATATACGACTTTTCAATCGATAAGGGTAATCCGAGATGGATCAGACACTCATCATCTCCATCGCTGCATTTCTGGGAATGATGGCTTTTGCAGGGGCCGTCATCTTCGTCATCAAGGATTTTTCGTCCAGCAAGGCGGAAGATCGTCTGGCCGTGATTACCGGTAAAAAGAAATCGACGGAAGAGTCGGCCTCATTACTCAAAGAAGAATTTGTAAAGGGAGGCTTGAACAGCCTGTCTTCTCAGGCGGCTCATTTCTTTGAGAAGTTTGGAAATATCAAGCTGCTGCTTGAGCAGGCGGAAGCGCCATTCAAAGCAGATACCTTTCTGTTAATGACTGCTGTAGCCGGTTCGATTGGTTTTGCTGCCGCCTGGTTTACGAATGCCCCTGCTCCCTTCTGCCCTGTCGCGGCTCTGGGAGTCGGGGTACTTCCATTTATGTGGCTGTTATTCAAGCGTAATCGACGATTCAAAAAATTTGGTCAACAGCTGCCTGATGCACTGGAACTGGTGGGGCGTGCCTTGCGCTCCGGTCACAGTCTTTCTTCAGGATTAAGTGTTGTCGTTCAGGAAATGCCGGCGCCGATTTCCACCGAATTTGCCTTGGCGTATGAAGAACAGAACCTGGGTGTTCCCATTGATGCGGCACTGAAAAGCATGCTCAAGCGGATGCCCAACCTCGATTTGAAGTTTTTCGTGACTGCCGTGGTCATTCAGAGACAGGCCGGGGGAGACCTGGCTGAGATTCTGGACAAAATCGGTTATATCATCAGGCAACGCTTCAAGATTATGGGGCAGGTTCAGGCGTTGACCGGGGAAGGTCGTATCAGTGGAGTTGTGCTGATGGCATTGCCGATCGCGTTGTTCTTTGCTGTTTACTATCTCAACCCCGATTACGTGATGCTCCTGTTTACAGATGAACTGGGGCGAAAAATGATTGCCGGTGGAATCGTATTACAGGTACTGGGCGCTTTGTGGATTAAGAAGATTGTGAATATCAAGATCTGATCCACAGAAAATAATTCGAGTGCTGCCGGGTAAATTGATTTCTGACATAACGTGACTGCTGATTTCATTCGTTGACTGCTGGAGAATTAAAGATGGACTTTGTTCAATTTTTACCGTGGGCTATTTTCGGAATGGTGATGGTGGGTGTGATAGCCCTGATCAATAAACTGAACTCCGATCATTCCCGTGCGAACTCGCGACTGGATGAATTACGAAATCCCCATTTGCGAAATAATCCCGATGACGCGAATTCGGCCAGTTCTCTGTTTGAAAAAGCGGCTCCTGCGCTGTCGAAGGCATTGACTCCCAAGTCGGAACTGGAAGAAAATCAGCTAAAAGTGCGGCTGGCGAATGCCGGTTATAACTCGGAAGCAGCGCCTTCTCTCTTTCTCTCATTAAAGGTCGCGTTAGGCCTATTGGGAGTGCTACTGGGATCGGGCTATGGCTTTTATAACTTTGGTATGACTCAAAACGGCTGGACTTCGCTGGTGATTGCCGGGGGGCTGGGCTTTTATCTACCTGAAATTGCCCTGCGACTGCTGGTCAAGGGACGCATAGAACGTATCTTTTTGTCTCTGCCTGATGCTCTCGACCTGCTGGTGGTGTGTGTGGAAGCCGGTTTGGGGCTGGATGCTGCCATGCGACGTGTTTCCGAGGAACTGGAAGAGACCGCGCCCGATGTGTGCAGTGAATTTGCCTTGTGCAGTTGCAGATGGGGCGACCACGACGTGAAGTTCTTCACGACCTGGGCATCCGCAGCGGCGTGGATGACATGCGGGCACTGGCAGCGATTCTGATTCAGGCCGATAAGTTTGGGTCGTCCATTGCCCAGGCGCTCCGCGTGCAGTCTGACAGTATGCGCATCAAACGCAGCCAGCTGGCAGAAGAACAGGCCGCCATGACTGCCGTGAAGATGATCTTCCCACTCGTGCTGTTCATTTTTCCCGGGATCTTTGTCGTGCTGGTAGGACCCGCTGCCATCATGATGATTAACGGTCTGTTAACCAGCTGAGTTCAATCTCAGCTGCTGTTTCGCAAAAACAACAAAAGTGTAAACACCTTTGAACACTCTGTTAATCAAAGGTGTTTCATTTTTTTACAGACAGAAATCTCTGTCAGGGTGACTGCTTATTTACCGAAGAAAATCCTGAATACCAGTGTGTTATTCTGCTTTCCCGCTGTGTAATTTCCCATCCTTTGGGCTGGCAGTCCCTGGTCCTTCACACAATTACTGATCCCGCCAGTGTTTGGCACTTATTTTGCGGAAGTCATACCTGAATCGGATGTTCGAGAGTGAAAGTGTACGCATGAAATGCAAAATGCATACTCTTGAATATTCGTTTGATTGCCGTCTTGCAGGATGAATTGCGGGCTAACTATTACGCAGCCTCGGGCAAGGCTCTCCAATCGATAAGATCAATTGCATTGAAAACGGAAGCAGGATCAGGTGTGAAAGCACACGATTATGCCTGCTGCGTTTCACTTACAATTGGGTATCTGTGGATCACGTAAATGACACAACTTCCTGACCAGCTACTAGATTGAATATTACTGATGCCTGCCCCACCTTCCTGGCTGAAAACAATGGCGAATCAAGTGGCATCGCTGATGTATGATGTCGATATCCTTGCGCCGATTGGCTGTCATTTTTTCCATAACAGCAGCCGCAACGAGTGGGAGGTGACAATATTCGCATCCAACACCGAGATTGTCGGCGGTGAATGGGATGGGGTACTTGCGCCTTCCAAGTTCTGCTTCAATATCCTCAACCTGGGAGAGATCTTTGAGGAAGTGGAATCTATATTCTGGCAGGCCTTACCCGTCGATTACGATGACCAGCTGGGCTGCCATATTTCCATTGAAGGGAAGTATGAAGGCGAACGCGTCTGGGTGCGTGTTCTCGCGGAAGCCCCTGAAGAATTCGAAGCAGGTCGCCGTATGCAGGCCTACGAATTTAACCTGAAAGAGATCTGGTAAGCCTGACCAGGCACGCAAAATTCGATTTCCCGGGGTAACTCTGATTCACTCCTGCAGACTCGCCTGGTATCGAGGGCGCAGAACATTGAACCATAACATCTCTCACTCTATTATTCCCGGTCCCCATGGTCCTGAAGACGCTACTGTAAAACGGGACACAATCAAGCCTGCCCCGTTTCTGTTTCCCGTTGTAGACCTGTTCTCCTGAGTTGCTTATGATAGGAGGCTGGAACCAGAAAGTTTCCAGTCTGTCTGATACCAAAAGCAGCAGGGAGAATCAAAGCATGCAACTGGGGTTCGTAACGGCAATTTTACCAGATTATGATCTGCGGGGAGTTTTCCAGGCGGCAGCAGAGATCGGCTATGACTGTGTTGAAGTCATGTGCTGGCCTGAAGGAAACGATTCGCGGCGCTATGCGGGAATTACTCACATTTCTGCCGAGCAGTTTACCGATGCGGATGTCGCTACGATTTCTCAGCTCTCGGATGAATTTGGCATCGAGATCAGTGCCCTGGGGTACTATCCGAATCCACTCTGTCCCGATGTGGAAGAGGCTGGAAAATATGTGGAACATATTCAGAAAGTCATCGCCGCTTCTGCAAAACTGGGTATCAATCGCATGAATACCTTTATCGGCCGGGACTGGAAAAAATCGGTTGATGAAAACTGGCCTCGTTTTCTGCAGACCTGGCCTGAGCTGATTCAGTATGCAGAACAGCAACAGGTGCGGATTGGTATCGAAAACTGTCCGATGTCGTTTACCCGGGATGAATGGCCGGGCGGTAAAAATCTGGCCTGCACGCCTGCAATCTGGCGGCGGATGTATGCAGATATACCGAGTGAATATTTTGGCCTGAATTATGACCCTTCCCATCTGGTCTGGATGCAGATGGATTATATTGCGCCCCTGCGTGATTTCGCCGATCGGATATTCCATGTGCATGCCAAAGATGTGCGTGTCGATCAGCATCGGCTGGACCAGGTGGGCATTCTGGCCTGCCCCCTCGAATATCATACACCCAAGCTGCCCGGTCTGGGACAGGTTGACTGGGGCAGTTTTTTTTCACAATTAAATGAGAATGGTTATCAGGGACCGGTATGCGTGGAAGTCGAGGATCGTGCCTACGAAGGTTCCACAGAGTCCTGCCTGGCTGCACTGAGACAGTGTCATACTTACCTGAGAAATTATATTCCCGATCGAGAGTAATCCTCATGGAAGATCAGTTCAAAAAAATTTCAAAGATGATCGATCACTCCCTGCTGAGCCCCATCCTGACGGTTCCGGAACTGGAAGCGGGCTGTCAACTGGCGTTGGCATATGATGTGGCCAGCGTGTGTATCATGCCGTTTTATCTGAAACGTTGTGCCGAGATCCTGGAACACTCCACAGTCCATCCCAGCACAACAATCGGGTTTCCGCATGGAGGCCATACGCTGGTGATGAAACAGCGCGAGGCAGAACAGGCGATTCTGGATGGCTGTGAAGAACTGGATATGGTCGTGAATCTTTCGCGGGTACTCAGTGGTGACTGGAAGTATGTGGAGAACGAAATCGCGGCGATTACCCGAATCGCGCACCAGTCAGGTCAGAAAATCAAAGTGATTTTCGAGAACTGTTATCTGACCGAATATCAGAAAATCAGGCTGTGTCGCATTTGTGCCAGCCTGCGCGTGGACTGGGTCAAAACTTCAACCGGCTATGGCACGGGAGGTGCCACATTGGATGACTTGAAGTTGATGCGGGCGCACAGTCCGGAACGGGTCCAGATCAAGGCAGCAGGCGGCATCCGTACGCTGGATCAGCTTCTGGAAGTACGTGATCTGGGCGTGAGCCGTATTGGCGCCAGTGCCACACGCGTCATCCTGGATACCTGTCGCGAGCGGTTAAAGCTGCCTGCGATTTGTTTCTGAGAAGTCGATTGAGGCTGTCTTATCTTGCCTGTATTACTGCTGCTGATTTAATTTTTTCATGTCTGCGGCTTCCTGTTCCGGGGTCGTCTCACTCAGAATATCTTCATCATTTCCCGCTGGCGCTGGCGGCTCTTCACTGCCACAACCGAAGTGGAAGGGAGTCAGGCAGAACATTAACAGGATCGAAAATAAGTATCGGTTCATAGCGCGTTTTATTACCTCGGATAACAGGGGCTGCGATCTCCTCTGATGAGTGATCTCAATCGCAGCCGGGACTACAGTAATTGAATGACGGTAAGCAATCCTCCCCACTTGAAACGTAACGAGGATTGCTGCATGTTACAAGTAAGACAGGCTTACCATTCTCCCAGAACATTGCCATCAGCGGGGTGCCCCAGATTTCTCCAGATGGTATTGTCAATATTATCGGAGGCAAATCTTACGGACCCATCGGCAATGAGGGCATGAACTCCTCCAGTGTGCTGGCTGCGGGCCGCCAGCAGGGCAGCCGTAGTACTTGAGCCGGCACCACAGTCGGGCATGTCTTTATTATTCGGGTTATAAACCGTCCCGAAATAATGAGACTCGTAATGCGTTCCATAGAACCAGGAATAACCCTGCTGATTACTACCCGTGTAAGGTGCTTTCGTTTGACAACTGGCAGGACACATGCCAACGTCTAGAGAAGAGGCGAAATTAGGATCTTGCAGCGATTGATCGTCACAGAAGGGAGCCTTGGCAAATGTTTCCGAGACCATCAGTGTATTTGAAGTGCCATCTTCCACATCACGAATACTCATTCGGCTGATGACACTAAACATGGATTCCGTTTCATCTCTTCCTGAATGCCAGTCAGTTCCGCGGCAAGCCAGGTAGTTAGTGGGAGCATAATTGCTGTTAGTAGGACGCGAAGAATCGCTGGGGCAGCGGACTGCCGTTAATATCGTTCGTCTGACTTCGACATTGTCGCCACCATTACCGGGAGCCCTCTCAAAGTTAATCATATTATACAGCGGTGCCTGATCGAGGAAGGGGAGAATGCGGCCAATCCAGGTGACCTGACTGGTAGACCAGGTATCAAGGCCACTATAAAAATCCCGAACATCACCGGGAGGAAACATCTTGAAGTTATCATGATAGTTGTGCAGCGCGAGTCCAATCTGCTTGAGATTGTTTTTGCACTGTGAGCGACGGGCCGCTTCACGCGCCTGTTGAACAGCCGGTAATAATAATGCAATGAGGATCGCGATGATGGCAATCACGACCAGCAGTTCAATGAGCGTGAAACCACGCTTTTCTGTGAGTATTACTTTTTTCATTACTGGGACTCCTGAATAAATATAAAAACGATCGTCTACAATGAAATGATTACGATGAAGCGCAAGCGGACACCGCAGTAAAGTCAGATGTCGATGAATAAAAATGTATTGCTGTATTCAATGAATATAAAACAGGGCTTCAGGTCGTGCGAATGCACTGGATAATGAGAGGTGTTGAAGCCGTAAAAATAATTTCTTAATAGATTCATCAATGAACTAGCGAACTAAATAGTAATTTTTATGATAACGGGTCTGGACGACTTTTCCAGAAGAATCTGCAGAAACAAACTGAAAAACAGAAGTATTTATCTAATTCTCATTTTGTACAATTGAGAAATCATATGCAGATGAGAATGAAGCTTTCACGAGTAATCGAATCAGCAACGCACAGCTGTAGGGAAATCCCAAAAAAAACGCCGCCTGATCGATTGATCAGGCGGCGTTGATTTATTTCAGAGTTACCAATTGTGTGAGAGTAGTTGCTTACCACTCACCTAGAACATTGCCATCTCGAGGGTTACCCAGATTTCTCCAGATTGTATTGTCAATGTTATCGGAAGCAAATCTTACGGCACCATCGGCAACAAGAACATGAACTCCCCCTGTGTGCTTACTGCGCGCCGCCAGCAGGGCAGCCGTTGTACTCGAGCCGGCACCGCAGTCAGGCATGTCTTTATTATTCGGGTTATAAACCGTCCCGTAATAGTGAGATTCGTAATGCGTTCCGTAGAACCAGGAATAACCCTGCTGAGCACTACCCGAATAAGGAGTTTTTGTCACACAACTGGCAGGGCATGCACCTATCCCAGACGTTGTAGTAGGTTGATCATCACAGAAAGGAGCTGTGGCAAAAGTTTCCGAAACCATCATCGTGTTTGAAGTACCGTCTTCAACATCACGGATTGCGACTCGGCTGTTAACGCTGAACATGGAATCGGTTCTGTCATTCCCCGAGCTTGCTTCTGTACCACGACAAGCCAGATAGCTGGTCTGAGCGTAACTGGAATGAGGGGGACGTGAAGAGTCGCTGGGGCAGCGGACTGCCGTTAAGATCGTTTCTCTGACTTCGACATTGTCGCCACCATTACCGGGAGCTCTTTCAAAGTTAATCATATTATACAGCGGTGCCTGATCGAGGAAGGGGAGAATGCGCCCAATCCAGGTGATCTGGCTGGTGGACCAGTCATCAAGTGCGGAATAGGTATCACGGACATCACCAGGAGGGAACGTCTTGAAGTTATCATGATAGTTGTGCAAAGCGAGTCCAATCTGCTTGAGATTGTTTTTGCACTGTGAGCGACGGGCCGCTTCACGCGCCTGTTGAACAGCCGGTAGTAATAACGCAATGAGGATTGCGATGATGGCAATCACGACCAGCAGTTCGATGAGCGTGAAACCACGCTTTTTAGTGAGCAACACTTTTTTCATTACTTGAACTCCCAAAAATATAGAAAATCAAACGGATTAATTTTTATTGGGTACGATATGCGAATGCATTGCCTGGAAGTTTAGATTCTGGGGCAGCAATCATTTTTTAATTGAGATAAGAGATTTAAGAAAATGAATTGAGGCTTCAGGATGTGTTAAACACGTGAATGAAATAAACGCGAAGCCACTCTCCGGTCAGTATCATGTGAAATTCACATGAATACACCAGCATTTTAGATCTCTTTACTATAGAGGAATCAGACGGTGAAATCCAGTATGATCTCTAAAAAACAATTGGTGGAAATCTTTGTAAGCGCTAGTTTTACGTGGATTACGGTATGAACTATAATAAGGTATCTTAAAAAATACTGATACGGTTCTGCCCCCAGATCTCTGTTGAGGTAATTTAAAACGTTCCAATCTCAATCGTATCAGGTGCTTTGGAGTCGGCGACAACGTGAAAGTGTGGCCACATTCAAATTTGCTGCATGAATTTCACCAGAGCAAAAGCCTTTGTTGAAGGAACTTTTTGATTCATCAGCGTAAAGAGTTACATCCATTTCGGTCTCGGAGAAATGTAACGGGGTAGTTGAAACTGAGTCTCAATTTCCTTATATTAGAGTACTCTCTGCGGAGAGTCCACGAGATGATTTCCTTCCTCCGACTTCTTTTGTGTTGAGTTTCTTAACCGTGATGACATTAAATCAGCTTATTAAAGGTCAAATTGCCCGGATCATCGAGATCAAAGGCGAAGATGCGATCTCCATTCGCCTGATGGAAATGGGGTTGATTGACGGAGAGCAGATTCAGTTGCTGGGAAAAGCGCCGCTGGGTGACCCGCTGGAATTTGCAGTGCGCGGTTATCGCTTATCACTGCGTTTAAATGAAGCCAAATGCGTTGAAGTCGAGATTATATAACACACGATAACCACTCCCCTCTAATGGAGAGGGGCCTGCCTGTCCTTTCCGAATGAAAGCTGCGCTTTCAGATTTAGATTCCATGACCAACTCTTCTACCGTATCCAGCCAGCAAGCCGTGCATCAACAGAAAATGACGATTGCCATTATCGGAAATCCGAATACGGGCAAAAGCACGCTCTTCAACCAGCTTTCAGGAGGCCATGCTCATATCGGGAATTTTCCCGGGGTGACTGTCGAAAAGAAAGTGGGGAGTGTGACGTGGGACGGGCGGAAGCTTGACCTGGTTGATCTGCCGGGAACTTACAGCCTGGCACCACGTTCGATCGACGAGATGCTGGCAGTCGATGTGCTGCTGGGGAGACAGAAAGGGGTTCCCCGGCCCGATGCGATTATCTGTATTGCCGATGCATCCAACCTGGAGCGGAACCTGTATCTGTTCAGCCAGATTCTCGATCTATCTACACCTGTCGTGCTGGTCTTGAATATGTGCGACCTGGCGCGATCTCGAGGCATCGAGATTGACGCCGCCGAGTTGTCACAACGACTTGGTCAGCCGGTGGTCTGTACCGAGGCCCATCATGGGAAAGGGATCAAGGAGCTCAAGGCAGCGATTCTGAATATCGATCCAGGCAGTCGACATGAAGTTCAGCAGTTATTCCCCGAGTCGTTTTATGCAGAACGTTCCCAGTTAAGGGAGAAACTGAAGTCCCAGCAGGATGAGAGTCCCCCTGATTTCCTGATCGACCGGCTGTTACTGGATGTCGGCGGATACGTTGAGTCGTATTTCGAGCATCATACCCACAATGGACTGATCGAACATCTGCATGCAGCGCGTACACGTCTGAAAGAATCAGGTTGTGCGGTTCCTGCAACGGAAGCCCGTGTTCGATATGGCTGGTCGAGGGAATTATTGAAGGGCGTACTCCACCAGCCGGAAGTTCAGCAGGAGACCGCTTCGGATAAAATAGATCGCTGGCTGACACATCCAGCGTTTGGTTTTCTTTTCTTTATCGTGCTGATGTTTTTCGTATTTCAGTCCGTCTTTACCTGGGCTGGTCCCATCATGGATCAGATCGAAGCCGCCCAGACAGCGGTGGGGGGAATCGTGGAGTCGTTCATTGCTCCCGGTCCGCTGCGCAGCCTGCTGGTAGACGGAGTCATTGCGGGGGTGGGGGGCGTGCTCATCTTTCTGCCCCAGATTGTGATTTTGTACTTTTTTATCGCCGTGCTGGAAGACAGTGGGTATATGGCACGAGCGGCTTACATTATGGATCGCTTAATGCGGAGCCTGGGTCTGAGCGGGAAATCGTTTATCCCTCTGATGTCTTCCTATGCCTGTGCCGTCCCCGGCATTATGGCTACCCGCGTTATTGAGAATCGGCACGAACGTCTGACCACAATTCTGGTGGCACCGCTGATGAGCTGTTCGGCCCGCTGGCCCGTTTATACGCTGTTTATTGCGGCTTTCATTCCCAACGTGGTTTATTTCTCCTTGGGGGATCTTTCTTTAATCTCGCTGCAGGGAATCGTGCTGTTTGCGATGTCTTCGATCGGCGCAGTGATTGCAGTTCCCGTCGCCTGGTTTCTGAAACGCGTCTGCTTTAAAGGAGATGTGGCCCCCTTTGTGATGGAACTTCCCGGGTATAAGTGGCCTTCGTCACGGAATGTGATCTATCGCGTGTACAGTCGGGGAAAATCATTCGTAGTGAAAGCGGGAACGCTGATTTTTGCGACATCCATCCTGATCTGGGCTGCCGGCTATTTTCCCGGCAACCACAGCGAACAGTTCGCACTTCAGCAACAGATCGAAACGGTGGATGCAACGGTAGAAAAAGTGGAAGGGCAACTGGAAGTCGCGAAAGGGGAGACGTCGGAACAGGTGGAAAGCCTGGAAGTGCAATTGAAAAATCTGGAGTCAACGCAATCATTGTTGTACGAGCGACAGAATCTGGTCAGCAGTCAGCTGATTGAAAACAGTTATCTCGGGAAAGCTGGCCATCTGATTGAACCGGTCGTGAAACCTCTGGGCTGGGACTGGAAAATCGGTGTCGGCGTGATTGCTTCATTTCCAGCCCGCGAAGTCATTATCTCGACCCTGGGAACGATTTACAGCCTGGGAGGAGATGTGGGAGAAGATGATGAGGGGCTGATTGGATCCATTCGAGTAGCGACCTGGCCTGATGGTCGGAAAGTATTTAACGTTCCCGTGGCGATTTCGATCATGGTCTTTTTCGCCTTATGTGCCCAATGTGCGGCGACCCTGATGGTGATGCGTCGGGAAACGAACAGCTGGGTCTGGCCTGTCGTTTCATTTACTTACATGACGACGTTGGCCTATCTGGGAGCCCTGCTTTCTTACCAGGTAGGGATGATGTTGATCTGAGCCCGAAGTATTTTATAATGGAACTGATTCGGAGGCAAAAGAAAGGGGACAGGTGATGGATCAGATAGACTGGCAAATGGTGATCACAGTGCTCTGCATTGCTGCCGCGGTTCTGTTCCTGGTACGACGCTGTATCCGTTTCTTCAATCAGCGTTCGGGATGTGCGGGCAGTGCCTGCTCGGGATGTCCTTCTTCCACAGGGCAACCTGCGAATTTCATCTCCCTGGATCAGCTGAAAAAGACGAAATAGCTTTCGCTTTACCAGGCAGGCTGCCTTTCCCGGATGAAAGATCTCCAGTTTTCAGTTGCTCGGGGACAAAGGCAGATGTCTCACAGCGCATGAGTTCTGGAACGCTGTCAGTAACAAATCCAAACTGTCTCTCGAGCAGAAAATAATATATTTTGATCCTGCTCTGGTCTGAGTCCGTTTACTGATTATCAAAGTAAGCGAGTCCAATCAATCGGGAGAATAAAATGGCTGACGAACGCATCTATCATCCAATGTCAGGATGGTTCCCGCTGACCGTCTGTCTGGCGGGTATGCTGGCAGCTGGTTTCATGTTTGTTTTTGGCGCTGTTTTAGAGAGCGGCCTGTTGATTCTGCTGGGAATCCTGGCGGGACCGGCCTGTCTGGTCGGTTTATTTGGCTGCATGGCGATCGCTCCGAATCAGGCGCGGGTCCTGTTGCTGTTCGGGGAATACAAAGGCTCGGTCATGCAGTCCGGCTTTTTCTGGGTCAATCCCTTTTACTCCAAGAAGAAAATATCCTTAAGGATCCGAAATTTTGAGACCGGCTCGGTTTCGACCCCTGAGCAGAAAGACCAGGCGGGAAATATCATCCAGCGCAAAACCAGGTCGGGAGGGCGGCCTTCCAAGGTAAACGACCGGGATGGAAATCCTATTGATATTTCAGCTGTTGTCGTCTGGCGGGTCGTGAATACTGCGGAAGCGATGTTTGAAGTGGATGACTATGAGGATTTTGTGTCGGTTCAAAGTGAGGCGGCGTTACGGAATCTGGCCAGTCGTCATCCTTATGACAGTGAAGATCATGAACTCTCATTGAGAGGCAATACCCAGGATATCTGTGATCAACTGATGGTGGATATTCAGGAACGTCTGGATAAGGCTGGGGTGGAAGTCATTGAGGCCCGTATCAGTCATCTGGCTTATGCACAGGAAATTGCTGCCGCGATGTTACAGCGGCAGCAGGCGCAGGCCGTCGTAGCTGCCCGGACCAAAATCGTAGAGGGCGCTGTCGGTATGGTGGATATGGCGCTGCAACACCTGTCGGCGGGAAAGATTGTGGAACTGAATGATGACCGCCGCGCAGCACTGGTTTCCAACCTGCTGGTTGTCTTATGCAGTGACCGGCACACCCAGCCTGTGGTGAATACCGGTTCGTCAGACTCTTAAAGATTCAGACTCGATTAAGTTTTCGGGTTGGGAGTCAGGCGGGCAAACCCGGAGTGCCTGACTGGGGTTTTGAGCCGACTGGCAAGGTCGCCTGAAGACAGGGCCGAGGCCAGTTCAGCAAAGACCGGGTCGGCAGCGGAAAAGTAATTCTGGATGTGACGCTGCTGATGAGCGAGCGTGGGATAAAAGCCGCTCCCGGTCAGGAATCCTTTTTCCAGCATCCGAATTGTAAACAGCGTTCCCAGTTCGGCTGCCTGGGGATGGTCGAACTGATGATGCAGCAGGGCAGAGTGTCCGACGGCTTTGACTGGTAAGCCATGCTGTTTGCCCAGTTCCAGCCAGCCTGTGCGGAAGGCTTCGCCGATCCGGTGGATATGTTCGCGGACGTTGACAGTCTGCATTTTCTGAATGGTGGCCAGTGCCGCCGTCGAGCCCACGCCTTCGGTCCAGTAGGTGCTGGAAATGAACGAGGTTTCGGCGGCATCCATCACGGAGCGTCTGCCGATAATCGCGGCCACGGGATGTCCATTGCCCAGTGCTTTCGCGAAGACGGCGATGTCCGGCTCAATACCATAGTGCAGATGGGCGCCGCCCAGGGTCAGACGCCAGCCGGTTGTGATTTCATCAATGACGAAGACCGCGCCGCATTCATCACACAGTTCACGAACGGCTTCCAGAAAGCCGGGATCGGGATGAATGTAACGTGTCGGTTCCATGACGACTGCCGCCAGTTTTGAGCCCCGTTCCCTGATAATGCTTCTCAGCCCGTCAATGTCATTGTAGGTGAAGGGATGTGTCGTTTCAGACAGACCTGAGGGCACTCCCGCTGGATCCAGGCCGGGCAGAAGATGCTTGTCCAGCGAAGTTGCGGATTGGCTCGATTTCCGTGGCAGATTTGTGGCGAGGTACCAGTCGCTCCAGCCATGATAGCCGCACAAGGCGATTTCGTCGCGTCCCGTTTTCGCGCGGGCAATGCGGACCGCGATGGCCATCGATTCCCCACCGGTTCGACAGAAGCGGGCCTGGTCGGACCAGGGGTGCAGGCTGGTCAGCAGTGCGGCCAGTTCTACTTCTTCGGGTGAGTTGAGCGAGCTCATGGAGCCCAGCTGGACGCGTCGCACAACGGCATCGGTCACATCCGGATCACGATAACCAAGCAGGCAGGAGCCGATTCCCGAGGTCGCCAGATCGTGATAGGTTTTTCCATCGAGATCAATGACTTCACAGCCACTCGCTTCGCGATAGTAGGCGGGCCAGCAGTCGGGCGCAAACATTTCGGGTCGCTTACTCAGCAACTGGGTACCGCCGGGGATGAGCTGTTTGGCTCGTTTGTAGGTTTCCTGGGTAATATTTGTGGTTGAGTTCGTTTCAATTCCCAGCATGGCACGGGCGTTGTGACAGAAGATGCGTTCGACGTCCGCGTCATTCAGTCTTAGCGTGTGGCACGCCTGCTTGATCGCCAGCAGCGATTCAAGTCCCACGCGAACCGGTCTGGCGAAGGTCGTTGATTCCCAGTTTACATTCTCTTTGCCCAGCCAGAAGAAACCATCGCCAATGCTGACGCAGCGGCCAAAAATTTCACTGACAGAAAAATCAGTTCCAAACATCAGGCGGCTGGTTCCAAATTCGCGCAGGATTGCTTCAAATGGTTGAGACTCGCAGACAGCGGATGTATCGAAGAAGACGTTATCGAGTCCTCGAAGGGAAGCAATGCCTTCCGTAGTGTGATTTCCACAGAAACCCCGGGCAGCATGTGCGAGAATGAGTTTCGCGTTCGGGAATTGCAGACAGTGTTCACGGATGTAGGACTGGTTGACAGGATCTGCCATGGCCCGGGCACGGACCATGTGCAGCATTATCGCCAGGCTGTAACGGTTCGAGAGTTCCCAGACCCATTCCGGAATGTATTCCTGAGGCTCCGCTTCTAAAGTATTTTTTCGACTGGCGTAGACATGGTAGACTTTAAAGCCGCTGAACTTACCGGAGATGATCTGGGCTTCCACTTCTTCCGGCGAGTCTTCCGGTGTGACCAGCAGCAGTGCGCGACAGCCAGGCTGGTCCGATAGTTCACTCAGGATGAACTGATTGGCTGGCTTGCGGTCCAGGGTGGGTTTGGGAATGGCAAAAAACAGTCCGGCAGCAGGACGCAGCGAGCCCATCCAGAGTTCCAGGTTCTCGCAGTATTCCTTCCATCCTGAAAAGCCCTGTGGGTTTTCTGCAGAGGAGGGCAGGGCGGAAATCGCATCCTGGGGGCGGTAGAGGTGGGCGTGGGCATCAAAGCTGCCAGGGGGGACGAAGTCTTTGAGCTGGCTGGCAAACAGTTCCTGATCATCGGGTAAAAACTCAGTCATGATTTCTTTCCCTGCATATAGTGAGTGGCTGAATCTGTCAGTCGGTTATCGAAGGAAAAACCGATCTGGCTGAACTGCTGCTGCATCTGTTCGAGACCGTTTTTGACGAAGATAATGTCAGCCATGTGGTACAGCATTCGTGCGCCTTGCTGCAGCAGTTGCTGGGCGTGCTCCAGGTTGAAGGTGGGCATGCCCCAATGTTTTCCCTGGTTGGCGGCTGCGGTGGCAATCGTCTGAATGGCGGTCTGCATTTGCGGATGATTAAACTGACCGGGAAAACCTTGAAGAATCGAGAAGTCAGCGGGACCCAGCATCAGTGCATCGACGCCGGGAACAGCTGCGATTTCTTCTGCCTGATCGACGGCGGACTGCTCTTCCAATTGGATGGTGATGAAAGTGTTCTCATTCGCCTGTTGCACATAATCTGCAACAGGCATGGTGCAGTAAGGCATGTCCGCTCCGGAGCCATCAAAGCCTCGTTTTCCCAATGGGGCGAACTTGGCCCACTTCACGACTTCCGCAGCTTCCGCCGCATTGCTGCAACGCGGGTACATGATGCCTTGTGCTCCGGCTTCGAGCATGCGGCCGATTCGCATGTATTCGCCGTTGGCAGGGCGGGCCAGAATATCTGAAGCGCCAATGCGTGCCGCCCGCATGAGTTGTGTGGCGGTCTCCAGGCTGTAGGTGTGGTGCTCCATATCCATCCAGATGCCATCGAAGCCCATCAGGCTGGTGAGTTCGAACAGTGAGGCATCCAGCAGGTGAAGTTGAGTAATCAGTACTGGTTCGTCCTGGCTGAGCTTGTGTTTGATTCGGCTGGCTCTCATCAAATCTTTCCTGTTCCAGTATGTTGAGGCATGAATGTTTTACAGAATATTACGTTATTGTATGATAATAAAGACTGCAAGTGTTCTGTTAGAATTCTGAAAGAATGCTGTATTGTATTTAATGTCATGGTTTTGGCGTGGAATTTCTCTTTTGGAAATTGACAGTCCCGGATTAAAAGTATGATAATAAGTGCCTTATGGCGGAACCACTACAAAATTCGATGGCGACTGTTCTGGCGGAGAAAATCCGGCACAGGATTGTGGAAGAGCAGTTACCCGAAGGTCATGTTTTCATGACGGAAGGACAGCTGGCAGAGGAATACCAGGTTTCCCGACCTGTTGTGAGGGAAGCGGTCAGCCGTTTACGCGCCCTGGGGATTCTGGATGTCAGGCAACGGAAAGGGCTGGTGGTACAGCGTCCTGATCTGATGCAGTTGCTCTCCGACAGCATTCCTTTACTGTCTGTTTCCCGGCAGGAGCAGCGGGAACTGGGAATGTTACGTTATGTTCTGGAAATTGGTGCCATCGAACTGGCGGTCAAATATGCGACGGAGGATCAACTGGATCGACTCGATCAGATCGTCGCAGAGATGGAACAATATCTTGAGCGCGATGACTGGGAGCAGGAAGTCGAACTGGATCTGGCTTTCCATTCCCTGGTGCTGGAAATGACCAATTCCGTGTATGTAGCGGGGATGCAGCAGATTCTGGCGAAGTACTTTCAGAGTATTTCGGAGGTCGGTCAATCCGATTCCGGTCAGAAAACGCGGATTATCTGGGAGCATTCAGAACTGGCGGCAGCGATTCGCAGTCGCAATCTGGAGCATGCACGTGTCCTGATCCGGATGCAGTTTCAGAGCCTGGTCTCCGAGGGTGAGGGCAATAAAAAAGGGGCTTGAGTATAAACTCAAGCCCCACCGTTCAGGGACTAGTTGAATTACATACCTGAAAAAACTCAGGTGAATTAAGCCTACTTACATTCACATGTTGCCTGCTGTAAAGTGATTGTCGATTCAGGCCCGATATCTACTCATTAAAATCGAAGAAAAATGATTTTATCGTGAAATCGCGATCTTGAGGCGAATGCTGTGTCGAGGGAACAGGTAATTTTCCCCAGAGAGCCAGATTGTGCCCTCTGATACAAACATCGGGTGTTTGCAGCGGCGCAGGCTGTTTTTTAAGGTGCCGCTGCAGGGGATTGCGTGTTGATTACTGAATCCCAGGTTGTGCCGATGCGAAGTTCATCAAAGAGAAAATCGGCATTGCGGGCAGCATGCAGCCTGACCTGATCGTACACGGAGGAATCCCGGAAGGGTTCGGTGGTGCAGGTCCAGACGGGAGGTTCATGGCTGGGGATCGATTCTTCTGGTGCGAAGGCACGCATAAAAATCTGATCCAAAGCATTTTCACTGGCTACAATCTTGGCGACGAAGAAATAGGTCTGCTCGGATTGTAACGGGGGCGCGTTCTCGATGACTTGCATTCCCGCCTGCAGAGTCGAGAAATTGTGCGAACTCATGCCCAGCAAAATTTTTGTCTGGTGGTTCCCCGGAGTCGAAGTCTGCAGGGAAAGGTTTCCATATTGCTTATTAGTTCCTTTACCGGATTTCTGTTTCTGGATGTAGAAGCTTAAGTAGTAGATGGCGTCTTTGTTCAGGCGAACCGGCTTTTCCAAGGTGCGCCAGGCAGTATTCCCTTTTCTCAGTTCTACGAGACCCAGTTGATTTTCAGCGAGTTTCGTACCCGTCAGTGATTTCAGGGGCTGGCTGTCTCCCCGGGCGGGATCACCACCATTTAATTTATTCCGCCAGGGATTCTTCCAGCCGATTCCGGCATTTCTCCAGTCAGAAAAGCTTTCCGGATCGCTGATGACGGGGGGGTGAAAGCTGTCGTAAGCGCGGGTTTCTTCTCGAATCGCCTGCAGATTTTTGGGGTTGGTGGGGACTTCGCGTTTAAAATCTTCCGGATTGATCTGAATGTCATCAGCCCGGTTTTCTTTCAGGTGTTTTGCCTGCCCTTCCGTGATAATAATCGATTCGGTAAAGAGTTGATTGTCCTGGTTGGGATCCACACGGACGGACCCTTCGAAGACATGCAGATCAACTTCCCCATCGGCATCGATTTTGGCACCGTATTCCGTTCCAATATCGTGAAACGTCAACTGGGGGGTGACTAATGCAAATTCCGGAGCGGCTTCATAACCGTGCAGGACAACCTTGCCTGATGAAA
>NZ_CAXAVM010000088.1:0-28737 GCF_963972345.1 uncultured Gimesia sp.
GCGCCCGGGCTGGAGCCCTGCACACAGCATCCGGTCCCGCATTTGTATAACGTCCCCCTGTCGGCCTGTGTTTCGGTGAACCGTAAGAACCTGATGTTTGCCGGTCGGAATATTTCTGCGACGCATGTGGCGTTCTCATCCACGCGGGTCATGGCGACGTGTGCGGCGATCGGGCAGGGAGTCGGGACGGCGGCAGCGCTGGCGATTCAACAGCGGCAGGAGCCGACTGAACTGAGTACGAATCCGCAAATCATGTCACAGATTCAGCAGCAGTTGTTGAAGGATGATACGTATCTGGTGGGAATTCGAAATGAAGATACAACCGACGGTGCCCGTTCCGCACGAATCACAGCCAGCAGCGAGCAGGCTGGATTTGAAGCGACCAGAGTGATTTCGGGTCAGACGCGGAGTGTGCACGGTTCAGCCGGCGCACCGGAGGGGCGTGCGTTTCCCGGCGGACACCGCTGGATGTCCGATCCAGCAGCAGGTTTGCCTGCGACGCTGCTGCTGGAATGGGAAACGCCGATGAGCGTGAATGTGATCCAGCTGATTTTCGATTCGGGCCTGCATCGTCATCTGACGTTGAGCCATCATGATGGTTATACCGGGAAAATGCTGTGGGGCAGGCCTCAGCCGGAAACGGTGCGGGATTATCAGATTGAAGTGCACGATGGCTCTGGCTGGCAACAGGTGGTTAACGTCACGGGAAATTACCAGCGGCGGCGCGTGCATCGTCTGGAATCGGAGATGAGCGTGAAGAGGTTGCGAATTATTGTGACTGCTACGAACGGTGAAGATCAGGCGCGGGTGTGTGAAGTTCGGGTGTATTAATGGGCGATTGGAAAATGAAGGGTGATACCGGATGTAATCCGGTATTGCCGCAGGCAACAGGAGGTGGCAGAGTGAGTGCTGCGTGAGGAATGAGCGTGCCCCATTTTGTTTGAATTATTAGAGTAGGTTGCTGTGTTGTGAATTGTTAATTTGAGCTGCGACCTCCTGCTCGCTACGCTCGGCCCGAATTGCATTCGGGCCCACCCATGATGTTTACCAATGATGTTTGCCCATGTTGTTTACCCATAATGTTGATACTGTTTGGGAAGTGAGATGTTTTCGAAACGGTTTTTGAACAATCTGATGAGTGCTGGCCTGATGGTGGGGCTGTCGCTGTCTGCCTCTGTGGTGAGTGCTGCTGAGTTGGTAACTGAGGAACTCTTTCCGCGGATTGTTGCGGTTTCGTTTGAAAGTGCGAGTTTGAAAAAACGGAAGCGGGCGGTCGTCGTGTTGCCTGCAGAGTGGTCATCGATCAAACCTGCAGAGCGACGGACGCTGGTCATCCTGCATGGGCGCGGGCGGCATGAGCGATCGCTGATTGATGACAAGCTGGTCCGCCAGCAGTTGCTCGATTCGGGACTGTTTATCATTCTGCCGGACGGCGATGATGGCTGGTACATCAATTCGCCGCTGCGCAAGCAGGATGTGTATGAAACGTATCTGGAAGAGGTGCTGGCGATGGTCTCTCAACAGTATGAACTGCCGACATCACAAAAACAGTGGGCGATTGCCGGTTGGTCGATGGGGGGCTTTGGCTGCGTGCGTTTTGCTGAACGGCATCCCGGGCGGTTTGCCGCGGTGAGTTCAATCATCGGTCTGCTCGATTTTCCGCGCACGGGATTACCGGAAGGGCAGTCTTACAAAGTGCCCCTTGATCGTTTCGGTGCAGATGAAGCAGTGTGGAGAAAGTTTAATCCGCTCCATGACACGGAAAAGCTACGCGGGGCATCGGTACTGATCATCACGGCTGATAATGCCTTTGACCGCACGATGAATGAACATTTTCGCGACCGGCTGGTTGAGCTGAAACTGCCTCACGAGTATGTGGAACTCAAAGGCGGGCACACATTCCCGGTAGTGAGGGCAGCGATACCGCTGGTGCTGGCGCATACGAAGCGCGTGCTGGCTGCAGGGCAGTAATTGTTTCCACGACACCGACCGCGGGCAATAGGAGGTGGCAGTGTAGACGATGTGGAGAGTACGTGTGCCTCAAGCTCACTTATTATCGAAGAAGTTGTCTGCTCTATTGTAAAACGATAGCGTGAGCTGCGACCTCCTGCTCGCTGCGCTCGGCCCGAATTGTATTCGGGCTTACCCCCTGATCTATATTCTGTCCTATTATTTTGTCCTATTCTGTTTTCTGTGTTGTATCGTCGTTGTGTTCTTGTGGTCCGTCTCTGAATCTGGCTATGATAAATTTACATTATTAATCACCAAGCTTAATTTCCCTGCCAGTGAGTCCTGCCGTGAAAAATGTGATTCACGTACTGCTGTCTGTTGTTGTCTGGTCTCTGGTTTCTACTATCTGTGCTGAGGAATCGGAGACAGTGCAGAATCTGCTCCAGAATCCCCAGTTTGGATTGCGGAACTCGGCTGACCCGGAGCCCGGTCGATCGATCCTCTGCTGGAATACCGATCGCTGGGGAGACGTGATGAGAGGGAACAGAGACGAAAAACTGAAGCCCAAGCCGTTTAGCAATGTGGTAGAGATTCTGCCAGGCAAGCGGATCTGGCAGTTTGCGACGCTGCCTGAACTGGAGCTTAAGTCGGGCGATACTGTCAGTCTATCGGTCAACGGGTATCAGGAACAGAGCGGGGCACTCCAGACGCGTCTCTGCCTAATGCTTATTGAAAGTTCTGAGGGACAGTGGTCGCCGGCGGACTTCGGGATGCCCGACAAGCGCACGTTTGCAAAGCACGGACGGGGGGAACTCGTCCGATCGTCGCAGTTGGAGACTTCGTCACAGGAGACGGAAAAAGAATTTGAGTTGCAGCTGAACGGACTCAAGATCGATCCCCGGTTTAAAGAGCAGCTCGAATCGGATGCTTCATTTCGCAATGTGGTAGGCGTGCTGGTTGAATTTGTGAATAATTCTGACAAGCGGGTCTGGGTGAACTCCCCCGCACTGGTCAAAGGGGAAACTGCCGCGAAGACAGCACCGACCACGTCCCGCGCACTCCCCGATCTGTATCAGAAGATTCCCCGCACGATGCAGAAGCTGACTACGGGAAAGCCGATTTCGATCCTGACGCTGGGGTCGAGCATCGACAGGGGGAGTGCGAATCCGCGGCTCTATTTTTATAATGAAGATCCAGCGAGCCCGCATTATAAGGAACCGTTGATTGAAGCTCGACCGGGTAATCCGGAGGTGATGAAACGTCTGATCGCAGAACGCTTGGGGCGGCCCGATCTGCAGGATTATGTGGGCTGGTCACAGCACTATTTCATGTGTACGGGACGACTGCGGCGGGAACTGCTGCGGAAGTTTCATTATCCGGTCGACAGGATGTTGCTGAACGTGATGGCCTGCGATGGATCGTCGATCGGCGAATCGCATAGCGGTTTCAAAGCATACGCAGAACTGGATCTTCCGCCGAATCCGAATGACAATGGACATCCGGCCGGGAAGACATGGCTGGAGCTGTACCCATACGGGTCGTGGCATAAAAGGTTTCCCGGGTTTTATCCGAATGCGAAATATTCGGGGCCGGACCTTGTGATCTTCGGACATGGTCACAATGAGCATATTGATCGGCCGGATGAAATTGCCGCCTATGAAGGGGCGATCCGTTGGTTTCAGCGACACTATCCGGGTGTGGAGTTTGTCTCCTGCATGTGGATTCGGGATAAGGGGCATCCGAATTCGATGACCGAGCCGATGCAGAAGCTGTGTGAGTATTATGGTATTCCATTTGTGGACATGGGGCAGTTGATCTTCGATCTGAAAAAGACCAGCAATTATTTTGCGATGGCTCCCGATGGTGGGCATCCTGCCGCCGGCAGTCATTATCTCTGGTTTAAACAGCTGGAGCAGGTGTTTGAAATACCTTACTCTGGACCTTATCTGTCGGCGATAAACTCTGCAGATTATATACCGTCGGGAATTTCCCAAAAGCAACTCCCCGTGCGGATGAATGTGTTTGCGCGGAACTGGGAAGGGGAGATGGTCCGCTTTGAGAAGGACAGCCCGCGGATTGTAGACGGGCGAATGATGATCCTGGAAGACGCGGCGTTTAATCTCTGGGCGGATAATAAACAGGAGATGATGCGGTTGCTAATCGACGGTCAGCCGGTAGAGAATGCGGGGCATGGCCGCCACAGTTTCACAGTTCCGAATCTGCGGAATTCGACGTTCGTGCATGGACGGCTGGCGCGCGGTGATCGGCACATTATCGAGATTCCGAATTCGAGTGCGCGGCTGATTGCCGTGGACTGTAAGGTGGGATTGAACCGTCGGTTCTATGGTGTGGATGCGAAGGGCTGGCAGGGGGCCTCTACGGTGCAGGAATTCCAATCAAAGTGGGGAGCACCGTATGAAGAGCAGGCGTTCCAACTGCAGCCGGGAGAGACTCTGGAGATTGACGTCGAGGCGGATGAGCTGTCGATCGTCTGGCTGGATGATTCGGCCGGAGGAACGCTGGTGGCAGAGGTGGATGGCAAGCTGGCCTGGTCACAGCCGACGAATCAGCCGTTTACCGATTCGCAGGATCGGACCCATTTTATTGAAAACCGTCGTGGCGTGCTGGGGCTGCCGTTCGGGAAGCATCGGATTCGATTACAGGCAGCAGGAGAGTCGGTCCGTGTGATCGGGGTGTTTGGTTATGACGGGCGGTAAGAACCACTAAAGGCTCGAAATTTCTTTCTACCATGAAAAGTACGAAAAATTGTTGCCGCTGCTTCGTTGCTCTGTGGTGAAAATTCTTCTTGAGCTGCAGTTTCCTGCTCGCTGCGCTCGGCCCGAATTGTATTCGAGCCCACCCAGGGATATTTTTACAAGTGTTTGTTGTAAAATGTCTTATGTGAATTCTTTGGGCCTCTTCTCGTCGAAAAAATATCTTTTTATCAGAAACTGCGTTAGATTAGGTCTTGTTGATCTAATGAACTGATAGAGGACGAATTCAATCGATCGGAGTTTCCGCGGAGAAGGGCCTTTGTTTTGTCGGATTGTGATCTGGATGAAGAATATGTCGCGTTGATTGCCGGATGTCAGCCTGCGGTGCGGGGACTGTTGAGGGCGCTGATTCGTCGGGCTCCCGATGTCGATGATGTACTGCAGGAGACGAATACCGTGCTCTGGCGGAGGCGGCAGGAATATGATCGGGATCGACCGTTTCTTCCCTGGGCCTGTCGCATCGCGCAGTTGCAGACACTGGCATTTTTCAAACGGGTGCGCAATCACGGTCAGTCGACTGTAGACGAACAGACGCTGGAACAGATTGCTGCCGTCGCTACCAGCAGGGCGGTGGAGACACATGCTCACACTGCCGCGCTGATGCATTGCATGGAAAAGCTGCCTCTCGAACACCGACAACTGGTGGAGAGCCGCTACTGTGATGCGATGCCTGTGATCCAGATTGCTTCGCAGGCAGGCCGCTCGGCGGATGCGGTTTCCATGACTTTATATCGAATTCGAAAAACGCTCATGGAATGTATTCAAAAGCGGGTGGCCCGGGAGGCACAGTGATGAATTCATTAAACGAAGATATAAGCAAAGAACTCGCCGCGCTGACCTGTCGGGTCCTGGATCATAGCCTGACGAATGAAGAAGATGTGCGGCTGACCGAGATTCTGTCTGAATATCCTGAACTGATCGAAGATTATACAAATCAGATCCAGGTTGATGCGGTGCTGACAGCGGAACTCTATGCTGCGGTGCCGGAAGGAATCGACCTTGAAGCCCTGGAAATTACTGACTATCCGACTGTCGCCACGGAAGAATTGGCGACCGATCCGGGACGATTCGTCTCGTTGTGGCAGTCGGTCACGGTGGTGTCCGTCGTGCTGCTGGTGGGTTTCGCTTTGTGGCTGAATGCGGGCTGGTGGGATGTGAAACCGGTAAATCAGAGAGCTGCGATTCCGGAACCGGTACCGGTCGCATTGCAGTATGTCGGGATGCTGCTGGATACCGAAGATGCGGTCTGGGAAGATGAAGAACTGGGAGACGACATCGCTTATGGAACCCGGTTCGCGGCGGGAAAGAAACTGTGGTTGAAATCGGGGATTGGCCGCATTCGTTTCGAGAGCGGTGCCGGCATCGTGCTGGAAGGTCCGGCGCAAATCGAACTGTGTTCGCCGCTGAATGCGAAGCTGAACTATGGCAAGCTGGCTGCTTATGTTCCTGACGAAGCACAGGGATTCACCGTGGATACTCCCAAGATTCAGATCGTCGACCAGGGAACGCGGTTCGGCACGGTTGTTGATCCGCTGGGTAAAGCGGAGGTCCATGTGTTTGAAGGGGAGGTGGATGTCAAACCGCAGTCCGCCGCAAAGATGCTGAATCTGAAAGCGAGTCAGGCGGTACTGTTCTCCCGACAGAATGAACTGGGAGCTGCGATCCGACTGACGCCCGCCAAATTTGCTGATGTGCCGACGCTCGAACAGCTGACGGCAGCGAAATCAGGCTTCTATCCACCGGTGGAAGCGATCCCTTTTGATAGCGAAGAGCCTCGGAATGTGTATGCGTTGATTCAGATGCAGACCGCGTTGCCGAAAGGCATTCTGGCAGGCGAGGCATTTGAGTATCCGGCGACTTCGCTGTCAGGGCAGACGGGGGGCGTGGGCTTCAGCCATGAGGGCTGGTGGGCCGATGCGAATTTTACCCGACTGGTGGTACCCGAACAGATAATGGAGTGGGGCGAACTGGAAGCAGGGCCGATGGTGTTGCAGTCGCGCGGGCATCATCACGCTTATCCGGCGCTGGCACATCGGATAATTCGCAAACTGGAAACGCCGCTCGCCGATGATTTTTATTTCAGCATTCTTGTGAACTATGAGGGACTGGACGAGAACGACTTCTTTGCTCTGTGGTTTGACGATTCGCCGGGCGGCAAGGGGGCCAGTCATTCACGTGTGCCGAATTTCGGACTGAAAGAGAAACAGTTCTTTGCCCGTTTTGATGTGAATCAGGAAGGCTTTTTCTCAGGACCCGTTGATGGAGAGACCTTTCTGCTGGTGGGGCACGTTTCGAAAGAGGACTCAAGCAGTTTCAATCGGCTGGACTTCTGGGTGAATCCTGTGGACGATCGGAGCGGGCAGCCGGATGTGGTGGTGAAGCGAGCCACGGGGGCGAAGCTGCTGAACTCGATTCACTCTCTGGGGCTACGGATCGGACAGTACACGGAAGTGACCGACTCTCTCTGTATCGATCGGCTGGTGATTGGTGATTCTTATGAATCAGTGACGCAACCATCAGAGTAATGCCTGGTAGTATTTTTTAATTAGAATGCGTTTATGCAAATCGGAGGAACCGGGGCTAACGCCCTTCGGCTAATAAGTCATTTCAACTGGCAAAGTACCTGAAACAAGATCAGCCGCACGGCGTTAGCCGCGGTTAAAACCGACCAGGGTAAGGTTGCTGGTCAGAGAATCACATTTAAAACCATTAAATAAACGCTACCTGGCAGATATTCACGTTTTATAAAAATGAAAGCAGGATGATGTATCGGGCTCAGACATCGGTCAAAATATTCAGGCAGCTGATAATGGCACTATTGGTTAGCGGGCTGCTGTTCTGTCCCACACAGTCGTTTGCAGAAGAGGTCCCGCGCCTCGCACAGGGGCTGGTGAATCAACGTGTGGATACTGTCAAAAAAGACCAGAAGGGCTTTGGCTGGAACGGGGGCTGGATTCTTTCCCGGAGGCAACCGGCGCTGTTTGTCAAAGCGAAACAAAAGACATCAGAGGGGAATCAGCGGGCAGTTCAGCATGAAGCGTTGATTCAGGGATCATTAGATCGAAATAATCCGTTGCGGCGGGAACTGCAGGAGACGTATCAGAATCAGGAACTGTTTCTACGGTTTCGTTTCCGCTATGCCGCCGATCAGAAACCACAAGATGAAGGAGAGTTCTTCGTCTTCTGGCTGGATCGCTATGAAGGCTCTGATCAAGCCGTGCATGCAAACCATACTCCAAACATTGGTGTGCACATCGCCTCCAGTGGACCACAGAAGGGGAAGGTGGTTTTCATGGTGCGGATCGGTGCGCAGAAGACGGCCTGGAGTTCAGTGGAACTGCAGCGTGATCGGGATTACCTGATCGTGGGGCGATTGTCGAAGCCCGAGAAATCGTTGCGAGCTGGATTCACACGGTTTGATTTGTGGGTGGATCCCAAACCCGGTGATCGGGAAGCGCCGGTGGCAACGACGGTAAATCCGCAGAGTGTGAATGGTGTGCGGTGGGTTGGTTTTGCAACCGGAAACAAAACGGAACTGGAAGACCGGATTTATGTCAGCGACCTGGTATTGAGTCGTACGTGGAGCGATGTACTGGATGTCTCGCCAGAACAGATTCCGACCGCTGGTTCACAGCCGCAGACCGCGTGGCATAAACCGGTGCATTTTAAAGACGAGATTGTTCCGTTGCTCAAGCAAAACTGTTTCCACTGTCATGCCGGGACGAATCCGGATTCGGGATATCGTCTGGATGTGTACGATGAACTGCTGGGTTTCAGTACGGGCGAAAAACTGATTGTGCCGGGAGAAAGTAAGCAGAGTAAACTGATTGAACTGGTGAGTTCACAGATCGCAGAGGAGCGGATGCCGCCCGCTGATTCAGCGGCAGCGCTCACGAAAAAAGAGATCGCGCTGTTGCGTGCGTGGATCGACCAGGGAGCAAAGTGGGATTTTGCCGTGCTGCCGACGCCGCGTACGGAGTCGGATCACTGGGCATTTCAGACCATTAAACGACCGCAGATACCAGAAGTAACAGGGCCGAAGCCGCTGCGGACGCCCGTGGATGCGTTCATCACCCGTGCCTGGAAGCAGCAGGGGATCACACCGGCTGAGGAAGCAGACAAGGCGACGCTGATTCGGCGGCTGTCCCTGGATCTGACGGGTCTGCCGCCCACAGTGGCGGAGGTGGAAGCGTTTGAGAATGATCGTGATCCGCGCGTCTATGAAAAGCTGGTGGAGCGTCTGCTGGCGTCGAAACATTATGGCGAGCGCTGGGCGCGGTACTGGCTGGACCTGACCCGCTGGGCAGAAAGTCACGGCTATCAACATGATCTGCCTCGACCCTATGCGTGGCGGTATCGCGATTACGTGATCGAGAGTTTCAACGCCGACAAGCCTTATGATCAGTTCCTCAAAGAGCAACTGGCGGGCGATGAACTGACTCCTTATTCCGACGAGCATGTGATCGCAACCGGTTTTCTGGCATCGGCCCGGATCAGCGGCAATCAGATGGACAAAGCAGCGCAGCGGAATGACGTGCTGGTGGATATTGTCAATGTAACGAGCAGTGCACTGTTGGGACTCACCTTGGAGTGCGCACAATGTCATAATCATAAGTTCGATCCATTAACACAGCGGGACTACTATCGGCTGCAGGGATTTTTCGTGAATGGCCAGCTCGGGAACCTGTCTCTCCAGGGAGATGAACTTCCCAACCCGACGGATTTGAAGTCGTGGATGACAAAAGGGACGTTTGATTTTTATCAGCGGGAAGCGAAAAAGCTGATCAACCGGAAACGGTTTGCGCATACAAGGCAGCCCCACACGTGGGGCTACTTTTCTCCGTTGACGGGGCATGACAAAATTGAGCGGCTGCCGGTGGTGAACCGCGATCCGATTCCGTATTCCGCGGAACGGTTGAAGCAGATGAAGTCACAGATTCTGATTCGCGGCGATGTACATAAACCGGGTCTGGAAGTGGGCAAAGGCTGGCCCGCTGTTTTGGGCGCGACGACTGCTGATTCCGATCAACTCTCACGGACGGCGCTGGCAGAATGGATGAGCGACCGGAAGAATCCCCTGGTCTCGCGCGTGTGGGTGAATCGGTTGTGGCAGTATCACTTCGGACGGGGGCTGGTATCGACGCCCAGTGATTTCGGCGTGCAGGGAGAGCCGCCATCACATCCCGAGTTGCTGGACTGGCTGGCAATGGAACTGATGGAGCAGGGCTGGAGTACGAAACACATCCATCGACTGATTGTGCTGTCGTCAACCTATCGACAGGCTCGTACATTTGATGAAGCGAACTTTGTAAAAGACCCCGAGAACCAGTATCTGTGGAGCTGGCCGCGTCGACGGCTGGAAGCAGAAGCGATTCGCGATTCGATCCTGTGTTCCACGGGAGAATTGAAACGTGATCTGGGCGGACCGAGTGTACCTCAGGAGCGGGAAGAAGAGGATCTGCGACGCACGATCTATCTGTTTCAGCGGCGGAGCGAGATGCCGTCGGTGATGGCGATGTTCGATGCACCGGACAGCATTGCCAGCTGCTCGCGTCGGCAGGTCTCGACTGTGGCGCTGCAGCCTCTATACATGTTGAACAGTCAGTTCATGGACCGCCGGGCGCAGGTACTGGCGAAAAAGATAGTTGAAGAAACAGGCGACGATGCCAGTCTGCAGGTGCAAGCGGCGTTTCTGAGAGTCCTGGGTCGCAAGCCGAATCACGAGGAACAGGGGCGATCTGTATCGCTGCTGCAGAGTGGTTCAGGGACAGACACAGAGCGGCAGTTATCGATGTTGTGCCATGCGTTACTGAATCTGAATGAGTTTGTTTATATCCCTTAAATCAGAGGGCCTGAATGTTATTTGATGCAAATCATAAAAACGGTGTTGCCTTTTCGCAGCCCAGTCGGCGATTGATGCTGCAAGAGAGTGTGCTGGGCTTTGGTGCGGTGGGGCTGATGTCATTGCTGGCAGAAGAGGGGCTGCTGTGTGCCGACGATGACACGTCTGTTCACACGGGGCAAAGTCACTTTCCGGCGACAGCGAAGAATGTGATCTTCCTGTTCATGTCGGGAGGGCCGAGCCAGGTGGATACGTTCGATCCCAAACCTCTGCTGACGAAACTGGAAGGTCAGGCAGTTCCTGAAACCATTGCGGCGCGCGTTCCCAATATTCCGCGGGCCGGTCTGGGTTCAAAACTGATGGCGTCTCCGTTTACGTTTCAAAAATACGGAGAGAGCGGGATTCCCGTGTCGAATCTGTTTCCAGCGACGGCGGAGCTGGTGGATGAGCTGTGTCTGTTGCGCGCGGTGAATCATCGCGTGCCCGTGCATGGGCCGGGTGAGTGCATTGCGCTGACCGGTTCGGCAGTGGGAGACCGACCCAGCCTGGGAGCGTGGATGACGTATGGACTGGGCAGTGAAAGCCGTGACCTGCCCGCTTTTATTTCCATGTTGTCGAACAGCACCGGTCCGGCTCCACAGACTCCGGGCTGGGGTGCCGGCTTTCTGCCCTCGCGGTTTCAGGGGACGCTGGTGGATGGAAAACGGGGCATTCCCTATACCAAAATGCCAGCCGGTTATTCGCAGGAGAACCGACGCGAACAGCTGGACTTTATCCGCTGGATGAACCGGGAACATCTGAATCAACTGGGAGAAGATTCGGAACTGGAAGCGCGAATCGCTTCCTATGAACTGGGGTTTCGCCTGCAGACGTCCGCGCCGGAAGTCTTCGACCTGGAAAGCGAAACGGCGGAGACAGCGAAGTTATATGGTCTGGATGACAGGCCTACCGCAGAGTTCGGCAGGCATTGCCTGATTGCGCGGCGACTGGTTGAGCGGGGCGTGCGTGTCGTGCAGTTGCGAAACGGAGGCTGGGACGCGCACGGTTCTCTGAAAGGAAATCACTTGAAGCAGGCGCGGGCCACGGATGTTCCAATCGCGGGATTGCTCAAAGATCTGAAGCACCGCGGACTGCTGGACGAGACGCTGGTGATCTGGGGAGGCGAGTTTGGCCGGACGCCGACGACAGAAGGATCTGCCAAAGGAGATCGGCGCGGCCGCGATCATCTGCCCACCACATACTGCATGTGGATGGCGGGGGGCGGTGTGAAGGGAGGACAGATTATCGGGCAGACGGATGAGCTGGGTTATACGCCGGTGGAACGTCCGGTTTCTCCCGCAGATCTGCATGCGACGCTGTTGCACGCGTTGGGGCTGGATCAGCACAAGCTGTTTTACAGGCATAACAATCGGAAAGAGATTGCCACAGTGCTGGGCGGGGAAGTAGTGAGCGAGGTATTCGGTTAGTTTCCGAATATCTCGAAACATTTCTACGACGAAAAGCACGAAAATTTCTGCAGGGAATGAAAGTGGGTGGTAACGGATGTAATCCGATATTGCCGCAGGCAACAGGAGGTGGCACAGCAGACGATGCGGAGCGTGGGTGTACCTCAAGCTCTTTTATTCGAGAAAAAAAGGGTTGCTCTGTTGTGAATTGATTTCGTGAGCTGGGAACTAGAGAACGCATCACATTCGCATCACATTTCACCACAGCGTCGCTTAATTAGCCCCGGTTCCTTTTGCCCTGGAGACGCTACAGTAAAACGGGACACAGTCCGGGGCGAATTGGTCTCACCTCTCTGCCTGCCTTCTTGATTTCCAGTCAGTCGCCAGATTTGCGACCTCTTCGCAGGACGAACTGTATACGATACAGGTACCGTCCCCGTTATATCTGTGCCGGTTCCTTTTTTTAAAATTCACCCTGTTATCACGAAAAAAAAACGTCAAACAGCGGCCGGTTCCGGAATTAGACCTTAGGCCATTATTTCGCCCATTTATCCATGCCTCAGGAGATGGCGTTGTAAGTTATGATTACAGAAGAATTTATATTAAATGTCACAGAGTGCCAGGGACAACTTTACAGTTATATTTTGTCGTTGACTGGTAACAGTGATATTGCGCGCGATCTTCTGCAGGAAACCAATAAAAGTATTCTGGAAAAAGTCTCTGATTATACGCCGGGGACCTCGTTTTCTGCCTGGGCTTCAAAGATCGCTTTTTTCAAGGTCCTGTCTTTTCATCGTGACAGACAGCGGGAGCCGATGCTGTTCAGCGTAGAGCGGTTGCGAGAGATCTCTCAAAAAACGTTATCCAGAAATCAGGAATACGATCGACGTCTTGACTTCCTGTTTCAATGTATTGAGCAGTTGCCCGACGACAAGCAGAAGCTGTTGAGGCAGCGTTACGAGCAGGATCTCCCGCTGGAGGAACTCGCCAGTCTATGGGGAAGGACCTACAACGCCACGGCCGCTTTGTTGTATCGTGTCCGATTGACTTTGATGGACTGTGTCAATAAATCACTCAAACTGGAGAAACAGATATGAGTGATTCCGCGCAGGAGCAGCAGGCGCTTCAGGGAGATGAACTGGGGAAACTGATTTCACTCCATCTGGACAGTCGAATTACAGAGGAACAGTTTGCTCAATTACAGTACACGCTTGAAGTAGATGAATCGGCGCGAGATTTTTATATCGAGTTCCTGTCGACTCATGCCAGGCTGGAACAAAGCCTGAAAAATACCTTCTCGATCAAAAATCAGAATCACATTTCGGATCGAGAGCTGTTGAATGAACTTGTAGCAACAGGCAGGCAGCCTGCCAGAGGAACCTACTTCCTGTCTGGGGGACTGGCAGTTGCATTAGTAATAGCGATCTGTTTCCTGGTCCTGAAACAGGATGCTCCCGGTTATGCGACAGTGACCCATGTCGCCCAGGCAGAGACCCGTGACCAGATTCCCCTGGGGATTGGCAGTCAGTTAAAAACGGAAGTGCCTTACATCCTGGAGCAGGGAGAACTGGAACTCTTGTTTGTAACGGGGACGAAAGTTTTCATAACCGCTCCTGCCACCTTTGAAATTTCAGGGGAAAATGAAATACATATCTCCGCAGGAAAGCTGATTGCCAGAGTGTCTACTCCGGCAGGTAAGGGATTCATCGTCCAGACTCCTGGAGGGGCAGTGGTTGATCTGGGGACCCTGTTTGGTGTCGAGATCGAACCTTCGGGAGACGCCGGAGTGCAGGTGTTTCAAGGCGAAATCGAGCTGCATGATCTGCAGGGCGGGAAAGCAGTTCTTCCCGCGGGAAAAACCATGCGCTGCGTGGCAGGCAGTAAAAAGTGGGAGGCGGCTGAAAAACTTTCTCGTCAGTTTTATGCGGCATTGCAGGTAAAAAGACAAACGCTTCTGCCTGGCATGGTCATGATTGATGATTCCCGACAGAGCATCTTTGGAATCGATGATTACCGGGGAATTCGATATCTCCTGTATTCAAAAATTCCGCTGAAAGCGCGACTGGACGCGCGCGAGACTCGATTGCCGGAATGGGATGGAGTGGCGCAGCATCTATGGATGGTCCATTTTGACGAAACCGCTCAGCGGTGGTTGCTGCAGGGCAATGAGCGGGCCATACCGTTCGAGCCGGATTCTACCGATCTGTTACTGGCGCGTATTGAAGAAGCGGATGCGGATGGCAGTTCCAACAGGAAAAACATTACTTATTTTTCGCAAACCTTTGATGCCATTCATGGCATCGCGAGTGGATACCAGGCAAGCGATATCAAAGTCCTTCCGGACTGGTTTGAGAAGAATGCAAACAGTGGAGATTATGCGATTACGGGGTCTTATTTAATTCGTAAGCCGGAATAGTCTGAATTTCTATCAATGGAAATTCTGGCTGGCATTCATATTTATTAATGAATGGCTTTGCGATATTTATTTTTCTTCTGATATTGAAAGTGGTGATATTATGAATTTAGAACGTCCGATACAAAAGCGAAACGGTTTTACGCTGATTGAATTACTGGTAGTAATTGCCATTATTGCGATCCTGATTGCCTTATTGCTCCCGGCAGTGCAACAGGCAAGGGAAGCGGCGCGACGGAGTACGTGTAAGAATAATCTGAAACAGCTCGGGCTGGCGATGCATAATTACCACGAAACATTCCGCGTTTTCCCTCCCGGGGCAATTGCTCCTTCTACCAACTGCACCACGCTGATGCCCACGGTTGCCTCCCGTACAATTCTGAACCATACGGCTTACCAGATGATGTTGCCTTACATTGAGCAGACCGCGTTATACAACAAATATAATTTCTCTTTGCCCAGTGGAACTTCATATTACACCAGTGCTTCAGGTTGTTCGGCAACGCAGCCGACGACAGATCAGCTTTCTGTGGTGAGTTCACAGGTGCCTGTCTTTGTCTGTCCCTCAGATGCCGGTCCATCGAAGGGAACAGCCAACCATGCGTTTTCCCAGGCCATCGGTGCCTATCGAACCAGTTATGGATTAGTCTCACATCAGAATGACGGTTCCTGGAACAAAAACTGGGAAGCAGACACGAATATTGCGAAGGGAATCTGGGGACCCAATGGTGCAGCCCGTATTCGTGATGTGATTGATGGAACCAGCAATACCGCAGCGATGGTGGAAGCGCCGTTTCAGAAGAAAACCGCTGAAGCCTGGACCGGTCCGTACTGGAATGCTTACACCTACATCTACTGGATTGATATCTATGGCACCAATACCGGTATCAATAATATCGTTGCTGATACACCCATTTCCGGTGTAGGTCGAAATGGTGCTGGCAGCTCACACGTGGGCGGTGCGCATCTGCTCCTGGTGGATGGCGCGGTTCGATTCGTCAGTGAAAATGTGGATCAGAACTCTGTGCTGAATGCGCTGGCTTCTGCCAAGGGAGGCGAGATCTTAGGCGATTTCTAATCTGGTTTTTCCTGTTTCTATTCACGGCCAATCCCGGACTTTCTACGTGAGAGCCGGGGTTGCGACCGTTATTCAAAAATATGCTGACTGCGGTGCTGGTTGCATTCGCAGACTGATTTCTCAAAGGACCGTTACCGATGAACTGTTTTTTAACTTCCCGCTGGAAGTGTCTTTGCCTGGTCAGTCTGTTGTTTGCAGGTTGCTCATCGGCTCCCCAGGATATGCCCGACGTCGCGCCGGTAAGCGGAACTGTGACATTGGACGGCAATCCTCTGCCTTATGCAACGATTGTCTTTCAGCCGACTGATGGGCGACCCTCCAACGGACAGACTGATGCGGAAGGGAAGTACGATCTGCATTTCAATCAGGATACCATGGGTGCAGAACTGGGATCACATCAGGTGATTATCACGACGTATCGGGAATTCGATCACCCCAGTGATTCCAACGTGAAAGCTTCGCCGGAACTGTTGCCCGCGAAATATCATTCGAAAAGTGAATTGACGGCAACCGTTGAACCCGGGGGGAATGAAATCTCCTTCGATCTGAAATCAAAATAGATGAATGCCATCGGGAGTCTGTGTTACAGATCGAACTTGATGCCCTGTGCCAGGGGGAGTTCGGTGGAGTAGTTGATCGTATTCGTGGCGCGGCGCATGTAGGCTTTCCAGGCATCGGAGCCGGACTCGCGACCGCCGCCGGTCTCTTTCTCACCGCCGAACGCGCCGCCGATCTCTGCCCCACTGGGCCCGACGTTGACATTCGCGATGCCGCAGTCGGAGCCTGTGGGAGAGAGGAACAGTTCCGCCTGACGGATATCATTCGTCATAATGGCAGAAGAAAGCCCCTGCGGGACTGCGTTGTGCATCTGGATGGCGTCTTCCAGATTCTGATAACGCATGACATACAGGATGGGAGCGAAGGTTTCCTGCTGCACGATCTCCGTCTGACCGGGCATCTCGACAATCGCGGGATGCACGTAAGAGCCGCCCGCGGGGATGTCTGCCAGAATGGGGTTGCCGAAATGCACTGTGCCCCCCTGTTCCTCAGCAGTGCGGAGGGCCTGTTGCATCGAGTCCAGCGCCCGCTGATCAACGAGCGGGCCGACCAGGGTTCCTTCTTCCAGGGGATTGCCGATGGGCAATTTCCGGTAGGCTTTCTTCAATGAGGTGAGGAGTTTCTCAGCGATGCTTTCATGGACGATTAAACGACGCAGGCTTGTGCAGCGTTGACCGCAGGTACCGACGGCTGAGAACAGTGCAGAGCGAACTGTCATTTCGAGGTCGGCAGATTCGGTGACGATCATTGCGTTGTTACCGCCCAGTTCCAGCAGACTGCGCCCCAGGCGACGCGCGACCGTTTCTGCAACAGCGCGTCCCATGGGAATCGAACCGGTGGCAGAAATGAGGGGGAGATCCTGGTGTTCGGCGAGGGCCTGGCCGACCTCTGCGCCGCCAATCAACAGACTTGAAATGCCATCAGGTGTTTCGGGAAACTGGAGGGCAACCTGATTGACGATCTGCTGACAGGCGATTGCGCAGAGGGGTGTTTTTTCAGACGGTTTCCAGACGACGGTATCGCCGCAGATAAACGCGAGCATGGCGTTCCAGGACCAGACCGCGACGGGAAAATTGAACGCACTGATGACGCCGATAGGGCCAAGGGGCTGCCACTGTTCCATCAGGCGGTGCCCTGGTCGTTCGCTGGCGATAGTTTTGCCATAGAGTTGACGAGAAAGACCGACGGCGAAATCGCAGATGTCGATCATCTCCTGCACTTCCCCCAAGGCTTCCTGGGTGATCTTGCCGGCTTCCCAGCTGACGATGGCGGCGAGATCGGCTTTGTGTCTCCGAAATGCTTCCCCGAGCAGACGCACAAATTCACCCCGCCGGGGCGCGGGGACCTGGCGCCATTGTAGAAAGGCGTTTTTGCTGGTTTTAACGGCCAGGTTGACATCGCCGCGGGTGGCCTGTGGCAGGCTGACCAGTGTCGAACCGTCGATGGGAGAGACTGCTGTCAACGGCTCTCCACTGCCGGCCTGCAAGGTATTGCCGAGCGCGACTGCTGCCGGCTGATCCGAAACGCCGATACGTTTTAGAACTTCCTGAATGGGATGCGTCATGATGTCCTTACCTGTCTGAATTCAATGCTTCGAGTCCAAATGTTTCTGATTCATAGAACTGGCCAAACCGGTTGGTGATGAACTGCTCGAAGGGGATTTCTTCCTGTCGAATCAGTCCCTGGCCTGTAAGGCTGTTTTGCTGAACCAGATCGACGACGGCGCAAATGCCGGCTCCCGTGGTGAGCTGAATGGCGCTCCAGATCTCGCCGTTGATTTCTTTCGCGTACAGTTTTCGCAAATCGCTTTTTTCGACGAACTGTCCATTCCGGGTGCCCCGTACGGTACAGAACACGACCACGACATCCTGGAAGGTGACCGGAATCGCATGTTCCATCACATCCTTGAGCAGGGCGCGGCGTTCTGAGAGTCTCAGGTCCTGCAGCAGAAACTTCATCAACATGTGATGGCCGGGATAACGGATCGTTTTATAATTGAGTTCGCGAACCTGACCATGCATCGTCTCACACAGTGTGCCCAGCCCGCCTGACGTGTTGAAGGCTTCGTAGACATTGCCATCAAGCGTAAACTGTTCCAGTCCCTCCAGGGGAAGATGGTTTTTGATGTGATGCGAATGGATGACTTCGCAGGGGTTACAGTATTCGTTGATCAGGCCATCTGTCGACCAGGTCAGGTTGTACGCCAGCGAGTTCGTGGGATGCTGGGGCAAGGCACCCACGCGCATCCGCACGGTGTCGATTTCGTCGAACCATTCCATGACATGTTTCGTGACAATGGTGACAAAGCCAGGTGCCAGCCCGGACTGGGGCAGGAAGACCTGACCAGGGGCAGCATCTGCGGCAATTTCCTTGACGGCGGCGGTGGTCTGGCGGTCTTCGGTCAGATCAAAGTAGTTGATACCCGCCTCCAGCGCAGCGCGGGCGACCCCAGGGTTTTCACGAAAACTGAGCGCAGAAATGACAGCGGTGCAACCCTGCATCAGTTGCAGGAGTTCAGCATGCGAATCGGCGTTCAGCGTACGCGTTTCCACCTCGGGCAGACGTTTCTGGATGCGTTCCAATGCGGCAGGGAACTGGTCTGCAATCCGCAATTGATAGTCACCGCTGGCATCCAGGAGGCAGGCAATCATGCGACCGATTTTTCCTGCGCCGATTAATAAGATGGTCTGCGTCATGTCGGGTCCTCCTGTCAGTGACTCAAAAGTGAAAAATCGTCGAGAGACCTCACTGTGATTATATACGTTCAAAAGAACTTTTCTGATTGACTTTCTGTTTTTACTCCGTTTAGCGTAATAAGAGAAGAATAGCAACTTGACTCTTCAGAGTGGCTTGAAACAATGAGTGCGTAAAGGAATTAAGCTATGGTCAGTGAACAACTTACAGCATATGACTGGAAACGGTTTCCGGAAACGGCTGCTTTTTTACATCAACGGATTACCGGGTTCTGCAAACGTTCCGCATTGATTCAGGAATTTGCCGATCAACTGCAGTTCAAAACCGGAACACGGTTGTCTGACTGGGTAGACCATCTGGAACTGAACTGGTCCGATGCGTTGCAGCAGCAACTGGTTGAATTGGGATATGTTGTTCTGGAAGGGGCGAAAACTCCCCTGTATCAGCATCCCGATGCGATGTTTCCCGCGATCCAGGCCAGTGATGCAGAAGTGGAGCGTCTGTTTGTTCGCGTGGAATCGGTGGCGGACTTTTTAACCATTCATCAATGTAAGCTGGAACTGCCCATCACGGGTGAAATCGGTGCCGCAGTCCGTCAGCGTGTTGTGATCGCAGAAAATGGACTCGAACTGCATGTGATCGAGCGACATGGTGCGCCGATTTTCGCAGCAGAAGTCCCTGAAGCTGATGTGCAACATTTGTGGAAACACGCCGAAGCGTTTCAATTACGCAGACGCCATTTCGACGATGAGCTTGCCGGCTTTGCGGAAGCGGAAACTCTGATCAAAGCGGCTATCGACGATCTGGGAGTCGACCGGACCTGTGATCTGTTCTTTGCAGCCGAACGCGCATACTGGCAGCAGCGGAATGGTGTAGCGCGGATTCAGAAGGCACGTCAGGATTCCATGGGCATGGGGTGGGCGAATCACGATCATCATACCTATCGTTCCAGTCGCAAACATTTCGCGCGGCTGATTTCCGTACTGGAACTGCTGGGGTTCGAATTAAGGGAACGTTTTTATGCAGGCCGGGAAGCCGGTTGGGGCGCACAGGTACTGGAACAGCCAGCCGCGCGGATCGTGATCTTTGCCGATGTGGATCTGTCGCCGGAAGAAGTCTCGCAGGACTTCGCGCATGAACCACTGCCCGCATTGAAACAACTGGGAACGGTGGGGCTCTGGTGTCGCCTGCATGGAGAAGCCTTTCTGCAGGCGGGCATGCATCACCTGGAATGCCAGTTCGACTTTGACGCCGCCCGGGAACAACTGGCTGAGAAAAATGCCGTCAAGACAATGAAGCCCTTTACGGATCTGCCTCATCTCAAGCAGGCGTTTACCGCGGGAGAAGTCTGGCCTGTTGAGGAATCTCGGATTGAGTCACTGCTGAAAGAGGGCTCAATCAATGAAGAAGCAGCCGACCGCTTTCGACTTCAGGGCGCCATTGGTTCGCATCTGGAAATACTGCAGCGCGAAGAAGGATTCAAAGGCTTCAACCAGACCGGCATCAACGAGATCATTCTGGAAACCAATCCGCTGAATCAGCAGCAGAAATAACGGTCTGCACTACTGTTTCTATCTGATTTGTTCCCGCAGGCGATCCATATGGGGCAGCGGGCCTTGAGGATTGGCAGACTCGGCCCAGCCCAGTCCTCCCTGATGCGCTTTGAGCTCCCAGTCATTGGCGGCACAATAATCTTTCAGTTCCTGTTCCGTCGGAAATCGGGCGATCAGCACGGGCGCACGCCGATCAACGAGCAGCACGGTGGGCAGCGCGGCAAACTGCATGCGGTACAGAGTCGCCGGTTCGAATTGGTCTGTGATAAATGTTGCCTGGGAGACGCGCGGGAACTTCAGTTCTTTCAGCTGACCAGCTTCAGCCATGGATTCTTGGGGGAAATCCCAGGGAAAGGCGTTGGTCTGAATCTGATACAGGCAGAACAGCGGCCCGAGTAAAGACAGGCTCAAGAGTATTCCCAGACGCTTGGGTTGCGAACGCGGTGCAGCTGATTTGGAAACGTTCGAAGTGCAACAAAGTGCAAAGCCAAGCAGACAGAGTGCCGCCGGAGCGATGTGCAGCAGCAGGCGATTCATGGAGGTCGAAACATGCCAGTACGGATTGTACGGAGTCAGCAGATAGACGGCGTAATAACCGCCCAGCTGAAACCCCACCGCTACCAGTAAACGCGGCAGCCGATGCTGACGCCAGAAAAAATTAACCAGAAACAGCACTGCGATCGACCAGAGCAGAATCGCCTCGGTTTTCCAGTCAAGCAGTACGTTCCACAACTGGCTCCAGATAACCTGATGCCATTCGGGAGATTCCACCTGATCAAGGCGGATCAGCAACCCATAGGGATTCATAAAGACTTCGGGCTGGATGACCTGACTGATTTCAAAGGCCCGCTGTGGTTCGATTAAATCATTGGGTGGTGCGAGGCTGGCTTTGAACCAGATCAGAAACACAAGCGGAATCGCAGCTCCTTTGAGCAGGGAAGGCAGCATTGAAGCATTCGATTCAGGTGGTGCTTCAATGTCAGGTGGTTGCAGGAAAGCATGGCTGAGTTTGATCAGAATCAGGGAAACCAAGCAGGCGAGCATCCAGAGCTGACCCTCATTTTTGACCAGGGTCGACCAGGCCACCACGAAGCCGAAACAGGACCATGCCAGTCGCTGTGGATGAGTGGCCGCGTAGTGATACCAGGCGAGCGAAGCGAGAATCGCATAGGCGAGCATGAAGTCGAGTGATTTGACGGCGTGCAGGTAGATCAGAAAGGGAGTGCTGAGGATGACAGCCAGTGTGAAGGCAGCCCACAGAGAAGATTTTCTTTCGAGTGCCTCCCACCAGCCGGTGAGAATGAGAGTGAAGCCGCTGAAGCAGGGGATGGTGAGGGCGGCGACCGCCAGTGAGGAACTGCTGCCATCCAGGCTCCAGAGCGGAACCAGCGCCCAGGAGAACAACGGCGGGTAATCGGGGTGGAGCAGGGCCAGGTCATTGCTGAAGCCCTGCGTCCACATCGCGCCGCCATCGACAAGGAAGCGGGCCCGCATGATCCAGGTAAACATCGGGTCCCAGCTCCCCCACGGAACGCGCGTGTGAACCAGTACGGAAACGCCGCATTCGGCGAGCACTGTTAATAGAAGGATCCAGAGTACCGGTGAAGGAAGCGAGACAGGTAATTTCTCCACAGTCTGCATGCGAAAGAGGTAATACAACATCCCAGCAAACAGCAGGAGCAAGGGAATCAACGACGACAGCCCGAGCAGTGTCTGCAGTAGACCACTGATTCCCAGCAGCGAAACCCAGGCAATCGGCAGACTGCCCCAGGTAAGCAGACGCGCCGCTGCCGGCACGCGGCGAAAGACAATCAGCCCCGCAATACTGTAGAACAGGAGTGTGATAATCAATGAAATCATGTCAGTCAGTGTAACGCGGACGGCGATGGTTTCAAAACGAAATCTGTCTTCCGTTTTCTTCTAACAGAGTCGGTACGAAAAGATACAAAAGTTTCCGGTTTGATATGCTGGGGAGAACTTGGATGGTACCGGATGTAATCCGGTATTGCCGGAGGCAACAGGAGGTGGCAGTGCAGACTGCGTGGAGAGTACGTGTGCCTCAAGCTCACTTGTTATCGAATAAGTTGGCTGCTCTATGGCAAAACGATAGCGTGAGCTGCGACCTCCTGCTCGCTGCGCTCGGCCCGAATTGCATTCGAGCCCACCCACGGTTGACGCGCAGACTCTGTTTTATAGGCGAAGTTTACCACCGGCAAAAGAAAAAAGACAAATGTCGTGATAATTTAATTGACAAAAAGACAAATGTCGTTATTAATGGGGGTATGAACCAACACAAAGCTAAAATTCCGGATGCGGAACGTGATGTCCTGGCCTGTCTGAATCGACTGGGTGAGGCAACCGTCAAAGAGATCAGTGAAGAACTGACGCCGACGCGGAAGCTGGAACCCTCGTCAGTGATGACGCTATTGAAACGACTCGAGTCCCGTAAGCTGGTCACGCGGCGGAAGGGAGACAAGGGGAAGGCGTTTGTCTTTCGCACGACTCCCGAATCGGTGCGAGCCTGTCGGCATCTGATGAATGATTTGTTTCAGAGTGTGTTCGGCGGAGATACGCTTTCCTTTATGGCTTCTTTTTTTGAAACGCGTAAACCTTCTGAAGAAGAGATTCAGCAACTGCAGCAACTGCTGGATGAAATGCGGTCTCCCGATACGAAACGCAAGAAAAAGGAATAGAGCCGATGCAAGAAGTTCTCAACCAGGCAGCCGGAGACTGGAGCAACTGGTTTCTGCATGCCAGTTGGCAGGCAGCGGTAGTAGCCGGGATCGTATTCCTGCTCTTACAGGTGACGAAGCGTTTTACCAGTGCCCCCTTCCGCTATGCGCTGCTGCTGATCGTGCTGTTGAAATTTGCGGTGCCTCCGTTTCTGGATCTGTCCACAGGCTTGATTACTCAATCTGCGAAATATTACTCGACAATTCGTAACACTGTTGTCAGTGATCCGCCGCAGATTTCTGTTGCGGAAAAGACGTCTTCTGTCACCAGCGTTGCTTCTGAAGCGAGTCCTTCAAATCGAATTTCCCCCACTGCAGGGAGTTCAGTTGATCCCGTATCGAGGAGTGACAGTGCAACAGTTCCCACGGTGGTTGAGGCATCGGAAACCGCTGCCGAGTTTCCTTGGTCGCTGTTGCTGATGTCTGTTTATGCCTGCGGAATGCTGGTCTGCGGGGTTTTCTTAGTCCGCCGCTATCGAGCTATTTTACGGATCGTGCGATCAGGTGATATCCTGAATACTGGCGAACTACATGCTGAAATGGTCCGTCTTTCCACACAGTTAAATATGAAAAAAATCCCGGCGTTGCGTATTTCTGATGAAACCGATGCGCCATTTGCAATCGGTGTTTTCCGGCCGAGCATTTTGTTTCCCCGACTTCTGGTAGAGTCTTTACACCCGGATCAGCGGGCGATTGTATTGGCGCACGAACTGGCTCACATCCGCCGACGTGATTTACTGATGGGCTGGTTCGAGACAGTATTGAGCCTGGTCTGGTGGTTTCATCCGGGAATGTGGTGGTTGAAAAAATCGCTGCGGCAGACGCGCGAAGACTGCTGTGATGATCTGCTGCTGACTCATGGCCTGGCAAATCCAGAGCGGTATTGTGAAACACTGATTGATGCCGCAAGTCGCCAGTCTGTCAGGCTGGTGGAACCTCTTGTGCTGGGCTTTGTGCATCGTGAGCATCCCGTGGCGAGACGGATTCGCAGATTGATGGATCGTTCTCTGTTAAGAGTCGACCGCCTGCGTTTTTCCGCTTTGTGTGTGGTTTTGCTTCTGGCAGTTCTGATGTTACCTGGAATGCGTCCGCAACAGTTGCCAGTCAGTGAAACAAATCTGGCGTCCTCGGGTGTATGGATGAATCTTGATTTTCAGATAGATGCCGAAGAGACTGAAGCTGTCAAAAAATGCAATGAAATTGCCCAGTCTTATTTCAGTACAAAGAGTGACAAAAAGATCTTTGATCAACCAGAAACGCGTGAAGCACTGAAAGCAATTCTGCAGGAACGCCCGAATTTCTTTTATGCACAGCAGCTGCTGGGGACCTGGTATCGCAGGCACGGTGATCTCAAACGTTCCACCGCATTGCTGAATGCGGCACTGGCCAATGCGCCAGTTGTGCTCACGCAGAAATACCAGGCTGGTAATGGTGCTCCGATGCAGGGTTTGGAAATTCCGCAGCTGGAAATTGAATGCAATCGTGTTCAGAATCACTCACTGGATCCCAGCTTGAAGCTGAAGTATGTGGACCTGCTGACCGATGCAGACGGCAATATCAAACTGCCCGTCTATGATACAGTGTATCGGATCACAACACTGGGCCATCCTTCAGGCTATTCGATAGAGAATGATAATCTGGGCTGGTTTGAATCGCAGGCTACGAATGGCGTTTTGCCCGATGTCCTGGTCTGGAAGACCTGGTCACAGCCCCGGAATTTCTCGCGGACTGCTGCTGAGTCCAATCTGCTCCGCAAAGCGAGGGGAACGGATACACTGCAACTGCAAACCGGAGGCAATACATACCAGGTTGGTGGAATCGCCCGTTGTGATGCGAACGGTCGTTTCAGTCTTGAAAACGGAAAAGGAGAGTCCATTTCGGAGCTGCCAACCGCATTGCCGAGCATTTCCAATGCGGCATTCATGGATCATGCGATCATTGAACTGTCTGAACCAGTTGCTTCAATGTTTGAGATTGAAGAGATCAATGTTCTCGATTCACAGACGAAAATCCCGCTGCGAACATTTCAGGATGGCGCAGGGTTCACCTGGCCCAATGAGAAAAACTTTCATCTGTTTTCACTTTGGGACAAGCTGCCTGCGACTGTTGATCTGATCCTGAAAGTTTATAATTTTCAAGAGGATTCCTTCCGTTCCAAAATACCGGCTCAGACTGGGGCTACGATTTCTGAGCAGGGACTTAACCTGAAAATCACCCATCTGATCGCCGGGAATCATGTTGGCTGGAGTTCTCGCGATGGATTTTATGGGGAGCCTCAAAGCCCAGGCAATACTTCCGAAGTGATGTTTGACATCACGGGGAACAGTCAGCTGAAGTTTTCGCTATGGGTTGTGACGAAAGAGGGTCGCAAACGGAATCTGAAGGAGGGGGGCTGGTTTTCTGCCGGAATGGGAAGTATGCCAATACGGATCATGCTGCCTCTGGATGAGATTGACCACTTCGAAATGCGACCGTACGTGACGACGGAAACGATTTATTTTGAGAAGCTGCAACTGCCAACTCGTACCAGTGAATTAGCACAGACATTGCCTGAGATTGATTTCGCTATCGATGGCGAAGCACGCCAGTTTACCTCTGAGCTGTTCAGTCCATTGCGTGTTCATTTTAAAAGTCTGCCTGGTAAAGTGTATTCAGGCTGTAGCTGCAATCAGCTGGGGTATGAATTGATGGAACGTCCGCAGGAGCAGCGAGGCGTCGAGAGTAAATCAACGGTGGAGTGGCATTATTTCGCGGCAATTGATTTGGAACATCGGTTGGAATATATTCTGACTCCCGGTTCCAAAATCAATGGGGGACAAGGTGCGTTTAATTGTAGATCCAGCTGGGGGGAAGTGAGCGCCACATCGAAAGATGTACCTCTGGAACGTATTCAATCGGTGCGGTTACAGATCCTGCCGAAAAAAAACTGATTAAGGGTCTGAAAATCCAGCAGCCAGAAGTGTTCGTATTTGCTCTTTTATTGCTACCAGGAAAAAATTACGTAGATGTGCTGCAGAAAAAGCGGGCGATACCGGATGTAATCCGGTATCGCCGGAGGCAACAGGATGTGTCAGTGCAGACGGTGTGGAGAGTACGTGTGCCTTAAGCTCACTTATTATCGAAGAGGTCGGATGCTCTATTGTAAAACGATGGCGTGAGCTGCGTTCTCCTGCTCGCTGCGCTCGGCCCGCATTACATTCTGGCTCACCCGTGGTAGGTTTTTGGCTGGTCTGTCCTACCTGTTTTATTGCCGCTGATTCGTGAAAACTTGTGTGATCCAGCAGGTACGGGATTTCTTTATTTCGTTAATAAAAGTCTTTCGCCTGCGTTTCGTACTGATCTGGTAAGTTCTGCGTGAGAACTGGGTAAAACTGTGTGGAAATTGTGTTTATTTAGTTCATGGATGGGCGTTGATGCGTTATACTGGACGATGATTGAAATTCAGGCCTGATCAGTGGTTACTGATTCCCTCCCGCCTGATTTCTTTCCCAGAGTGTGAGCTTCCCTAAGCAGATTGAGTGCGTTCATCTGAAAGCTTCGAGAAGGAGAACTGCTTTGCGTCCTTTCCTGTATCTGTCCTGCCTGAGTATTGCCGTTGTCTGTGTCGTCAATCAGAGAGCACACGCGGAAGATCCACAAACCGAATTGCAGCAGAAGCAGGCCGGGATCGAATTCTTCGAGAACAAAATTCGACCCGTGCTGGTGGAACATTGTTACGACTGTCACGCCGGGGAACCCGATCCGGAAAATGCCTCGTTCGTTTTGGATACGCGGGCTGGAATACGTATGGGCGGCGATTCCGGGAAAGCGGTTGTGCCGGGCAATCTCAAGTCGAGTCTGCTGCTGCAGGCGATTGAACATGATCCTGAATTTTACGCAATGCCTCCAGATGAAAAACTGCCGGCAAACGTCATCGCTGACTTTCGCAAGTGGATTCAGATGGGGGCACCCGATCCGCGCGAAGGGCAAGTCAAGACGAGTCCCCAGAAGAAATCAGAGCTGGCGATTGATTTTGAGAAGGAACGTGAGTTCTGGTCGTTCCGTCCGCTGACAAAGCCGGATGTTCCGGAAGTGAAACAAAGCGACTGGCCGCGTAACGACATTGATCGGTTCATTTTGTCGAAGCTGGAACAGAAACAGATGACGCCGGTTCAAGCCGCGGATCGCCAGACGCTGGTGCGTCGCGTTTATTTTGATCTGACCGGCCTGCCTCCCACGCCGAAACAGATTCAGCAGTTTGTGAATGATCCTTCTCCCCAGGCGTACGAGCATCTGATCGATCGCCTGCTGGAGACGCCTCAGTATGGTGAAACGTGGGGCCGCCACTGGCTGGACCTGGCGCGGTATGCCGATTCGAACGGCCTGGATATCAACCTGACGTTCTACAATGCCTGGCGGTACCGTGATTATGTGATTCAGGCGTTTAATCAAGATAAACCTTATACCGAGTTTATCCGCGAACAGATTGCCGGCGACCTGCTGCCGTTTGAAAATGATGAAGAGCGGACGCAGAATATCGTCGCGACCGGCTTCCTGGTCATGGGGGCCAAGATGCTGAGTGAGCGGGACAAAGAAAAGCTCCGCATGGATGTCGTCGATGAACAGATTGATGTGACCGGGCGAGCTTTCATGGGAATGACCCTGGGTTGCGCCCGCTGCCACGATCACAAGTTCGATCCGATTCCGATGACCGATTATTACGCACTCGCCGGGATCTTTCGCAGTACGGAAACCGTGCACGGCAACCGCTTGAACAACCAGTTCGTTTCCGGCTGGATGACGCGTCCGCTGCCGATCAAGCCGGAGCATGCCGCGGCTCTGAAAAAATATGAAACGGATCTGAAAACGCTGGAAGCGAAACTGAAGACAGATTCCGACGCGTTAGAGAAACTGCAGGGAGATACCAGTCAGCAGATGCGTCTGAAAGAACTGGTGGGAATTGTCGTCGATGATGCAGAGGCAACGAAAACGGGTGCCTGGAAAGAGTCTGCTTATTCGAAAAATTACCTGGGCGTCGGTTACGTACATGATATGAATGAGGAGCAGGGGAAGAAAACGATTCGCTTCACTCCCGATCTGCCCGCCGCCGGTAAGTATGAAGTCCGGTTTGCGTTTCCGGGCAGTGGCGGCCGTGCGAGTAAGGTGCCTGTAAACATTCAGTCAGAACAGGGAATGCAGACTGTCTACGTGGATCAGACGAAGCAGGGGCCAATTGACGGTATTTTCACTTCACTGGGCAGTTTTGAGTTTGCAGCGGGGAAAGCGGGCCATGTAGAAATCTCGAACAAAGGGACTTCCGGTTACGTGGTTGTCGATGCGGTTCAGTTCCTGCCACAGTTTAAACTCCCGAACCAGGATGTGAAGCTCGCGAAAAAAGACGAAGCAAAACCGGACCATGCCGCGCAGCAGAACCGAATCAAGGAACTGCAGGCGAGTGTGAAATCACTCAAATCAGAGCTGGCGAATTTAAAAGAGAACGCACCGCGGCCAGCACCGATGGCGCTGGCCGTGGGTGAGCAGCCCGATCCGGCGGACTACCGGATTGCCCGCCGGGGAAATATTCATCAGTTGGGTGATAAGGTGGATCGCGGATTTCTGACGATTGCTTCGCTGCAGGATCCACCGCCTGTCAGTCCGCAGCAGAGTGGTCGACTGGAACTGGCGAACTGGTTAAGCCAGTCACAGAACCCACTCACCA
>NZ_CAXAVM010000089.1:0-28737 GCF_963972345.1 uncultured Gimesia sp.
GAGAGATATGGGTGAAGTAAGCCCGTTTGGGTTGAACCCGTTCCACCACTGCCAGGCTCTGTTCCAGGCAAAAATGCGTGGGATGCGGCTTGATCCGCAGGGCATCCAGAATCAGGTAATCCAGTCCCTCCAGGTATTGCCAGCTCTCTTCGGGAATCTCGCTGACATCGGTACAAAAAGCGATGTCATTGATTCGATATCCCAGGATCGGCAGTGTGCCATGCATCAATCGAATCGGCTGGATGCGGAGCCCCAGCAGTTCGAATGGTTCCAGTGAGACCGTTTTAAAATCAAGGTGGGGACGTGACATGTGATGTCGGTTATGTGTCGGTTCGTCGAATGCATAGTTAAAGGACCCCCGGATCTGTTCTTCGACGGCTTCTTCGCAATATAATTCGATCGACTTTTCCAGCCGGTATCCACTGATGCGCACATCGTCGAGGCCGAAAATATGGTCGGCGTGGCTGTGGGTATATAATACGGCGTGCACCCAGGGAATGTGTTCGCGCAGTAACTGCAGTCTGAGTTCCGGCGGAGTATCGATCAGAAAGCCGCCCTCCGGCGCACCGATATAAACGGAGGTCCGGCCTCGCTGGTTTTTGGGATCGGGTGACTGGCAGACTTCACAATCGCAGCCCACGATCGGAATTCCCACACTGGTTCCCGTGCCCAGAGTGATGAACTCTCCCTGCCGCTGGGAAAATAAATTCGATTCCTGTTGCATTATTCTTTAATCGCTCTTGCGCGGGGTTCACAGATTTCTGGTCAAGCTCGGACCAAGTTTAATTTATTGCTGGCGGTAATGGTACCGTTGTCTGGCTGGGGAATCGTGTTTACAGCGGAAACGGGTTCAGCTCACACCGCAATATTCGCTGACACCATCTGCAGTGACCACCAGTAAGTGATCGGTGAGTGGATGGTCCATATTCAGATAGTCACAGGCGATGTTATGCTGGATTTTTTCGATCACCTGCGATTCACTCAGGCTGAGCGCCAGCAAAAAGTCACGGTTGGGAACACCTGCCAGGAATTCGCTGCCCAGAAACTTACGGGCCTGCTGGTAAAAAGACGGACTGAGGACCTGGCTGGCGTTATAGGCGTCTGCCTTGCTCTGGATGATCATGTTGGGCCCCTCTTCCCGCGACATGCAGATTAATTCAATTTCATTCTGCATGAAATAGTGGTCCAGGTTTGCCAGTGCGATTTCGTGTAATACTTCCTGGCTGATCTGCCACTTTTGCAACAGTTTTTCGTGGATATACCAGTAAGCACGCGACTCATCCACCACGTAGAGAATCGCCAGGTTGGCGATCCAGTTCTCGCCGACAAAGTTCGGAAAATGAGATTTCCACGATTCCTGCGAGATCAGGATCGGCATGATCCGGTCCTGAATATCGATCAGTTCCGGTTCGGTCTGCTCATCGCCCCATTCATTAATTTGCAGCACCGTCGCCAGTGCCGAGACGATGTTCTGTTCATAGTTTTCCGGGTCGCTCAGATAAGAGCGGTAAAAATTGGTCAGATTCAGTTCCGATTCACCAAATTTGATGCGAAAACCGGGAATGATCTGCGAGGAAATCAAGGGGAACTTTTTCCGGGCCAACTGCAGCACATCATCGGCAAACAACTCGGGTGGATTGGCTGGATTGAGATTCAGTTCAATGGAATGCAGGATCAACTGCACGGTCTCCAGCAGTTCTTCACGATCCTCGGGTTCGTAAAACAGCGTGACGACCATTTGAATGGATCGTTCCCTGATCAGCCACAGACTCCAGTGGTGCCAGTTTTTTTGAAATAAGGCAGATTGCGCCAGCAATGATTTCCACCAGGACGAATTCCGCTTAATGATCGCTTCACCCGAATAAGCGACTGATTCATGCTCAATTGCCAGTGGCGCCCGTTTTTGAATATTCCGATGTCTGACAAAGAGCTGATCGAAATCAACTTCCAGTCCTGTCTCGGTCGCCGTATGCGGCAGCGCCGATTTCCAGTGGCAGCTGATGGTTAATGTTGCGTTCCCACCCGGAGGACAGAGCTGAAGTACTCCGTCCTGATCATCCCTGGTCCAGTCGGAAGGAAATGCGAGAGAATACCAGTTTGCAGGTCCGGTGTAATGCGCCCATTGATCGAGATGAAAGTCCGACAAAAAAATCACCATCAGCACAAGAAGAGTTTCTGATTCCAGAATAACCGGCGACAAAGAATATGGCGCCCTGTGGTTAATTCAACGGTGTCTCACTGTGACTTCTATCCTAGACGATTTTAGCCAGGCTGCCTATCGGAAAATCAGGCTGATTCTTTTTGCGATGCTGCTGTTAATCTAAGCAGCAAAATGCCCTTCTGGAGGGCATTTTCAAAGAAAATGAAACGTTGTAGATCTTCTCAGATTTTAATTTAATGCCGTAAGTGTATTTATAATGGACGCTTACGGAAATGTTTCTGAGATGGATTGTTTGCTGGTACGACGTTTGCTTTAGAGAGAATTACAGACAGGGAAAAGAGCAACTTCCACTGTCTGACTTGAACTTCACCAAAGGATACGCTGCTGGGGAGTATAGCCGAACTTTCCCTTGTCGGGACTGTTTGGGCGAGCGCCTATACACTCAGCGGCGTCCTTTTTTTAGTCGTATCAAAAACGACTGAAATCTATCATAGAGAGGTTCTCACGCTTTTACCAGCCTTCTCTGGTGAGATTTTCTTCCTCTGCGAACCAGATTCCCGCTATTTCTTCACTGTTTTTTGCGGCGCGGAGACCGGTTTCATGATGAGCAGCCCCAGGGGTGGCAGATTGAGTGTGATGCTGTGATTCATGCCGTGGCTGCTGATTTTCTCACTATAGACTCCGCCGGCATTTCCCATATTGGAACCACCATAAATCTTGGCATCGCTGTTAATGATTTCGTGGTAAAAGCCAGGTTTGGGGACACCGATGCGATAGCCATCGCGGGGAACCGGAGTAAAGTTCGCAACCACAATCACATGCTCTTCGGTATCGGTGGCAGTGCGCTGGAAGGCAAATACGCTGTTCTTGGAATCATCACACTGGATCCAGGCAAAGCCTTCCTGAGAAAAATCGGTTTCGTACAGCGCTTTTTCTGAACGATAGAGATGGTTCAAGTCTCCGATCAGGCGACGGATCCCATCATGTTTTTCATGACCGATCAGTTTCCAGTCCAGTTCCTGATCGTGGTTCCATTCCACCCACTGGGCCAGTTCGCCTCCCATAAACAGCAGTTTCTTGCCCGGCATCGTGTATTGATAACCGTACAACAGCCGCAGATTGGCAAACTGCTGCCACAGATCGCCGGGCATTTGCGAGATTAAGGCGCGTTTGCCGTGCACGACTTCATCATGCGAGAGCGGCAGCACGAAGTTTTCCGTGAAGGCATAGATCATGCGGAAAGAGAGTTCGCCCTGGTGGTGTGAGCGGTAGATCGGGTCGAAATGCATATAGCGCAGGGTATCGTTCATCCAGCCCATATCCCATTTCATGTTGAAACCCAGGCCGCCATTATACACGGGGTGAGACACACCGCCCCAGGAAGTCGATTCCTCAGCAATCGTCAGAATGCCCGGATATTCTCCATGCAGACTGATATTCGCGTCTTTCAGGAACTGGATGGCTTCCAGGTTCTCGCGCCCCCCGCTCGGGTTGGGCAACCATTCCCCTTCCTTGCGTGAATAATCCAGGTAGAGCATCGAAGCGACGGCATCCACACGCAGCCCGTCAAAGTGATATTTGTCGATCCAGAAATGGGCACTGGACAGCAGGAAGTCCCGAACTTCATTGCGTCCATAATTGAAGATATAGGTACCCCAGTCCGGGTGAAAACCCTTGCGGGGGTCGGCGTGTTCGTACAGGCAGGTTCCGTCAAAACGCCCCAGTGAATGACCGTCTGTCGGAAAATGACCGGGTACCCAGTCAAATAAGACACCAATGCCTGCCTGATGGCAGTAATCGACAAAGTACATCAGATCATGGGGGCTGCCGAAGCGGCTGGTCGGGGCAAAATAGCCGGTCGTCTGATATCCCCATGAACCGTCAAAGGGGTGTTCCGTGATCGGCATTAACTGGATGTGGGTGTAACCCATTTCCTGGACATAGTCGACCAGTTGCTTGGCCAGCTCGCGGTAAGTAAAAAACTGCCGACCATCTTTTGGGCGTTTCCACGAGCCGAGATGCACTTCATAAATCGTAATCGGCTGATCATGCCAGTCGGTTGCTGCCCGTTTCTGGATCCATTGCTCATCCTGCCAGGGAAAATTATCCAGGTCGTAAACAATCGAGGCCGTCTTGGGACGCAGTTCAGAGTAGAACGCATACGGATCACATTTTTCGAAGAACTCACCGTTCTGGCCTCGCAGGCTGAACTTATAGGCGTCTCCGCTGGAGACACCCGGCATAAAACCGGACCAGACCCCTTCATTGCTGGAGTTCAGATAGAATTCACCATGTTTCCAGTGATTCTTATCGCAAACAATGCAGACTTCCTGTGCATTAGGTGCCCAGACGGCGAAACGTGTTCCTGAGATTCCGTCAACTTCGTCCGGGTGTGCCCCCATAGATTGATACATGGTACAGTGCATTCCTGTTTTTAGTGCATGAAGTTCAGCAGTGGTAAATAAAGGTCGTCTGGTCTGAGACTGCTGGCTCTGCGACCGCCACGGTGTCGTGGAGCGGTTCGAATTCGATTCAAAATGAGAAGGTTGACTCATCAGAGTGGAAATTTCATCAGCAGTATTGTTGAAGACGCGAGCCTCGAAACCATCATAATCAGTAAGGCCAGTATAACAAGATTTCGACCAGATTGTTACTCTGCCTTAATGTGCTTTTCGCGTTAAATGGCGTTCAGCACTTCTCTTTTGCGTCAAGCTGTCCTCAGGAGATGCGTCAGTCTGTCAACCTGCTGCCGATTGTGATGTCTGGGTAATTTACGTCGATCAAGTCGTATAATGCAGACGCGGTATCGGTCACCTGCGACTATTTGCAGATTCCCGCAGTCTTTGCTCAAGTGATACGATCTGCAGCAAACTATAATTAAGCGTTCATCGATTTAATGTGAATCGCTTTTTGAAGAACCGGTCCTCGTGAATTTTACCGGACCAGTCTGATTGTGAGTATCGCTTGTCTGTGCATCGTCATGCATTACTGATCGCAGGACCATTTGTCCTGATGGCGGGCTTTTATTTTCTGATCTTCTCGGGAGCTCAGGAAGGAAGAGCCTCTGCGAATGCGGTACGCCTCAGCCCTCCCGAGCCTTTCAAGGCGGCACCGGAAATCAAATCGCGCGCCCAGAAACCTGCGCTGCAGACCGCCTGCGAAACCAAAGCGGCCTGGCTGAGAACCCGTATTTCCATTCCCGTCAATGTGCTGATTCAAACCCCGTATGTCATCGTCGGCGATTTTGAAATCTCCACGCTGGAAGCCCTCTATCACAAAGCGATCTCTCCGACGGAATACGCGTTGAATGTTTCCTATTTCGATACGCCACCCGATCGACCGATTACGATTGTCGCGCTCTCCTCTGACGAGCGTTATCAGCAGGTGGCTTTAGATCTCGACCAGAGAAAAACCGGCTCTTACTATGGTTATTTCCAGTCGAACGAAATGCGGATTGTGCTGAATCTCTCGACAGGCAGCGGAACCCTCGGACACGAACTGACTCACGCGCTCGCGGAAATTGACTATCCTGCCATGCCGGAATGGTTCGATGAAGGCCTGGCTTCGCTGCATGAGCAATGTGAATTCTCTGACGAGCAGACGCAGCTCATCGGAACCTCCAACTGGAGAGGACAACTCCTGCTTTCCGCCCTGAATCGCGACCAGCTGCCTCCCCTGTCAAATCTGGTAGAACAGGTCAGGATCGATACCCGCCGCGAAGCGTTAACCTATGCATATGCCCGTTACTTCTGCATCTACCTGCAGCAGAAACGACTGCTCTCTCCCTTCTATCGCAAATTGAGAACCAGCCAGGAATTCGATGCCACCGGCGGGCAGACCTTAAAACAGCTCCTCAATATCAATGACCTGGCAGACATTGACGCCGACTTTCGCCTGTGGCTCAACGGATTTCGTCACACGAAAACTCCCTGATTGCAGAGTTTCCTGTCGCGAAAACCGGGTTCTGGGGAAGAATGCAACACGAGGCTATTTGATGTGCTACTCAGGCGGTCTATAATTGTGTTGTTGAATCAAAGATCCACTAGTTCCAACTGAAGCATCTGCCATGAATACCTCCGCTCTGAACGTCTGCAGTTTCGAAAGTCGCAAAAGCGACGCCATGACTTCCCTGATCGAACGCAACCAGGGGAATCCCACGCTCGTACATTCCATGGATGAAATTCCGCTGGAAGACAACGCACAGGTGAAGTCATTCTGCGAGAAACTGTTTCGAGGCGAGATTGACGTGATCGTCTTCATGACCGGCGTGGGGGCGACTGCTTTGCTCAACGCGGCAGAGCTTTATTTCCCGCGCGATCAGGTTCTGGAGGCCTTCCGTAAGATTATCGTGGTGGTGCGGGGCCCGAAGCCGACCGTGGTGCTGCGTAACTGGGAAGTTCCCATTAACTACTCGGCTCCGGAACCGAATACCTGGCATGAGATCATTTCTGTCTTGGACGAAAAAAAGTTTTCCGTGACAGGCAAGCACATCGCCGTTCAGGAATACGGGAAGCCGGTCGAAGGATTCTACGAAGCCCTGCGGAACCGTGGGGCCCAGGTCCTGCCGATCGCCGTCTATCGCTGGGCATTGCCCGATGATACCAGTGGGCTCCGCAACGCCGTCCATGCGACCATTCGCGGAGAGTATAACGTGCTGATGTTTACCAGCGCGCAGCAGATCACACACGTCCTGCAGATCGCCGAAGAAGAACAGGTGAAAGAGGACTGGCTGCTGGCCGCCTCCAAAACCATGATCGCCTCGGTCGGTCCCGCCTGTACGGAAGCGCTGCAGGAAGCAGGCCTGCCCGTCGATTTTGAATCGAGCCCTCCCAAAATGGGACCGCTGGTGAAAGATGCCCTGCAGGCGGCGCCTGCCATTCTCTCCCAAAAAGGCTGATTGAATCGCCTGGCTTCCCATTGTTTCCGGGAAACTCGACTGCGCTGAATTTCAGTTCGTGGAGATTCCTGCTAAACTGTGTCCAGTTTTACTGTAACGTTTCCAGGTCCAATGAGACCGAGTATCAAAGATTAAGAGACGCTACGGTTCAATGTGATGTGTTTGAGAACCATTTCACATCGCTGAATACCAGTATTTGAAACCGAAAGAATTGAACATGGATGCCCCCATGGCTGAGACCGCCCTCTATCAGAACAGTCGTTTCATGAAAGCGGTCCGCCGCGAACCCGTCGATACGACGCCAGTCTGGATTATGCGTCAGGCGGGGCGCTATCTGCCCGAATACATGGAAGTCCGCAACAAAGTGACTTTCATTGAACTCTGTAAAACACCCGAACTGGCAGCGGAAGTCACACTCACCGCACAACGTGTGCTCGGCGTTGATGCGGCTATCCTGTTCGCCGACCTGCTTCCCATTCTGGAACCGATGGGCCTGGACCTGGAATACCTCAAAGGGGAAGGCCCGGTCATTCACAATCCGATTCAGGATTCTTCCCAGGTCGACCGGCTGACCGACATCGCCGACATGGACTGCCTCGACTTCGTCTTCCAGGCAGTCAAATTGATTCGCGCCGATCTGCCCGCTGATATTCCCCTGCTCGGTTTTGCCGGCTGTCCTTTTACTCTGGCCAGTTATGCGATTGAAGGCGGCAGTTCCAAAAATTACCGCCGCACCAAACAGATGATGTATAACGACCCCGGTGCCTGGGACGCGTTGATGAACCGCTTCGTTGATAATCTGGTCGTCTACCTGCAGCGTCAGATCGCCGCCGGCTGTCAGGCCGTGCAGATCTTCGACAGTTGGGCCGGCTGTCTGTCACCGGAAGACTATCAGCAGTACGTGCAACCCTACACCGCAAAACTCGTTGCTGGAGTACAGGACCAGGCTCCCGTGATCAACTTCCTGACGGGCAATCCTGCGCTGCTCGGTTTACAACGTCAGGCCGGCGGTCAGGTCTTTGGCGTGGACTGGCGGATCAACCTGGCGGATGCCTGGGAGATCTTTGGTCCCGACGTCGCCATCCAGGGGAATATGGATCCGATCGCCCTCTACGCCGACTTACCGGTTCTCCGACAGAAAGCGAAAGCCGTTCTGGATGCCGCCGCGGGTCGCAAGGGACACATCTTCAATCTGGGACATGGCGTGATGCCCGACATGAACCCAGATCATGTCAAAGCCCTCGTGGAAATGGTACACGAAATGGGAACCCGCTAACCCGCCTCCTGCGATCTCCGCTTATTCAGATCGAGTCCGTTATGAACCAGTCTTCATCCGCAATCCGAATCGCCGTAGTGGGCGGTGGCATTACCGGACTCTCCGCTGCCTTTCATCTGCAGGAACTGGCGCAGGAAAAAAAACAGTCTGTTGAAATCACGCTGTTCGAATCACAGGCGGAAGCAGGCGGCTGGATTGGCACCATCAATCAGGATGGCTACCGGATCGACACCGGCGCGGACATGTTTATTACCAACAAGCCGGCGGCCATTGAACTCTGTCAGCGACTGGGTCTCGAAGATCAGTTGATCTCGACCAATCAGCAGTATCGCGGCGCGCTGATTCTCAAAGATGGCACTCCGGTTCCCGTACCACTCGGCTTTGAACTGATGACGCCCTCGCGGATTCTTCCCATGTTGAAGACTCCTCTGCTCAGCCCGTTCGGAAAACTGAGGATGGGGCTTGAATACTTTCTTCCCCGTCGATCTGCTGAGACCGGTTTAGACGAAGATGACGAAAGCCTCGCGCAGTTCGTGACTCGACGCTTCGGCAGGGAAGCATTAACGCGACTGATCCAGCCCCTGGTGGCCGGAATTTACACCTCCGATCCCGAGAAGCTGAGCCTGCGGGCGACGCTGCCCCGCTTTCTCGATATGGAACGCGATCACCGCAGCCTGATCAAAGCCATCCGCAAGCAGAAAAAACAGTCCAAATCCGCCGATGCGACCGGCGCACGTTATGGCCTGTTCGCGGCGTTCAAAGAAGGCATGCAGACGTTGATTCGCACACTGGCAGAGCGGGTTTCTTCTACAGGGACAATACTCTACGATCATCGCGTGACGCATGTTGCAGCCGCAGATTCGGGTTATGATCTGACGATTGAATCCGCCGGTGAAACACAGATACAGCATTTTGACGCTGTCCTGCTAACGACAGCGGCACCACAGGCGGGCAACCTGCTTGCGGAAACTGCACCAGGGCTGTCAGGACTGCTCAAACAGATTGAATATGCGTCGACGGCAATCCAGGTCAGCGTGCATCGTCTCGAGAACATTCAGCATCCGCTGAACGCGTTCGGGCTGGTGATCCCCTCTGCCGAGCAGCGGAAGATTTTCGCGGTTGCGTTTGCCAGTCGCAAATTTCCCGGACGGGCACCGGAAGGCTGTGTGCAACTGCGAACGTTTGTGGGCGGTGCGATGCAGCCCGAACTGCTGGAGCACTCGGATGAGGAATTGAATACGATTGTGAATCGCGAGCTGGCCGATATTCTGGGGGTTTCTGGCGAACCGGTTTACTCGAAGCTGCTCCGTCACAACCAGTCGATGCCGCAATATCACCTGGGACATCTGCAACTGGTCGAACAGATCGAACAGACAGCCGCAAGCTTACCGGGACTGGAACTGGCGGGCAATGCGTATCGCGGCGTCGGCATTCCCGACTGCATTCACAGTGCGGAACAGGCTGCGGACCGCTTGATGGCGGAACTTACTGCACGCGTTTAAGCTCGAAGCCCTTCACGTCCAGCAGTTCGGAGCCGGTCTTTTTGACGCCTGTCAGAGTGAGTTCGCAGGTTCCCTGTTTTAGCGTCACCGAACCCAGCTTGATTTTAGCCCAGTCTTTGCTCATGTAGTTGTCTGACTGTTCGACGCGGTCCTGATTTCCTATTTTCGGCGGGTCGTGTGGCTCTGATATCGTCGCGTTCAATGTCTGGCCATTGATTTGCGCCTGCACTTCACAACCGATGTCCTCGGCCCGGCACGTGTATTTGAGCGTGACTTCATAAGTGCCCGGCTGCAGCACATCCAGATGCCAGACAGCTGACGCTTGGGGATCGGTCCAGTCTTCAATCCAGCTGTTGGCGTAACCATTGTGTCCCTTGCCGCTGTAATTGATCCCCTGCCCTGCTTCGGGAGAGAGAAACGATTCATTCGCCGGCAGCGATGTGAATTTTTCTCGTGGGTGGCCTACGGGAATGGGGATTGGTTCGAAGCCTGCCTGCGAGACATCCTGGAACCAGTCTTTGTAAGCGGCACTCAGTTCATTCATTACCGCGGGATGCGCTTTTGCCACGTTCTGTTTCTGCGATGGGTCGACCTGCATGTCATACAGACTCCATTTACCCCGCTCGTAAGCGGCCCGCCAGCGATCAGTGCGCACCGAACCGTGGGGCAGTTCGGCGTCCGGAATGGAATTGCGAAACAGTCGGTCCGAGAACAGAGTCCGTTGTGGCCAGTCTTTGTGCGACTTGTTTGTCAGCAGCGGAACCAGGCTTGTCCCATCCAGCGGTTGATCGGATGTGTTTTCAACGCTGCACAATTCCAGCAGGGTCGGCAGAATATCAATGTGCGCGGCGATTGGTTTGACGACGGTTCCCGCTTCGATCTTACCCGGATAGCGGACAAACAGGGGAACGCGGATCCCGCCTTCATGGATTGACCCTTTGCGACCGCGCATGTTGCCGTTATAGCGGTCGCTGTTGGGGCCGTTGTCAGTCAGAAACAGGACAATCGTGTTGTCGGTCAGTTTCAGATCATCCAGTGTCTGCATCAGTCGCCCCAGATTCTCATCCACGCAATCCACCATCGCATACGCACAGCGGGCTTTATCGTCCAGTCCTTTATCCGCGTACTTGTCCCAGTATTTTTCGGGAACGATCCAGGGAGAATGCGGTGCGTTATAAGGGACGTAGCAGAAGAAAGGCTGGTCTTTGTTCTGTCTGATGAAATCAATCGCCCGGTCTGTCAGTACATCGGTGATGTAGCCTTCAGTCTCCACCGGTTGTTTATTGTGTTCCAGGTTCGTATCGAAATAGCGGTTCCAGTGACCGCCACAGAAACCGAAGAATTCGTCAAAGCCCTGCCCGTTGGGATGCATGGGATAGTGACGCCCGTTATGCCATTTTCCGAAGGCTCCTGTTTTGTAACCGGCGGCCTTCAGCAGTTCGGCGATCGTGGTTTCTTCGGCCCGCATGTTTTCAAAACCACGCGTCACGCCATGCACGCCGGTCCGCAGACTGTAGCGCCCCGTCAACAGCGAAGCACGCGTCGGTGCGCAGACGGGAGAGACATAGAACCGTTCAAACCGTGCGCCCTGCGACGCCAGCAGATCCTGCTGAGGCGTTTCTATCAGTGGATTGTCATGCGAGCGGACATCGCCCCAGCCCTGATCGTCGGTCATGATCAACAACACGTTCGGTCGTTCCGCAGCATGAAGAACGGAACCAGTGCCCAGGCTCAGAGTCAGTACAAATAACAGAAGTAAATTCAGAAGCAGCGCGCGTCTCATGATGAATTCAATATCCTCAATGGTCAGATAAAATGCGTTGTATTACAACTTCAGTGTGAAGTAATATCAGCGTGAGTGAAGGTCAGCATGTGCCACAGTCAGCGTGTGCTACCGTTGGCGCGTGCCACTGTCGGCTTGCCCGACAGTGTGAATACAGAGCCATGATCCGAATCAGTATTCCCTGGACTCATTCCAGTAAAACGTATCCCCCTACCCCAGTCAATCCCACCACCAGCGTGCGGGCTGTTGCGGATCCCGTTTGATGACGGCAGACTGCTTTTCTTCCAGCGACGTATCACGGCTCACCTGGAACCCGGTCTGATTTAAGACCGTCCGGGCATTGATGGTCACACCCCCGCCGACCAGACAGATCATCAGCCGCCCTGCCTGTTTATAATTCATTGCCGTGGGCACCTGTTTCGGAATATTTCCCTCAGGCACCAGGTAGTCGGAAGCGGTGGAAAACAGGGAGTGCCGCCAGTCGATCTGTTCGTCCAGTCGTTCCCGTCGAATCAGCGCCGCCAGCACGGTCAGGTCGGTAATTGACTGCAGTTCGGCAAACGTGGGATGCAGATCGGCCAGCTTCGCAAAGTGTTTTGTAAACTGCTGAGCATATTTAGTTGTCGAAACCCGTGTCTGCGCGGCGTCGGTACGTTGACCGGCGGAATTCACGAATTCTTCCTGCGACATCATCTGCAGCCGCTGTCCGGCGAACTGAAATGCATCCCGGTCGGCTGTCGTCGTGAAAGCATCGTACAGAGGCGTGAACCACCAGCGCTGCGTACTGTTGCCACCGCCACGGAGCGTCGCCAGATGACTTTTGATTTCGCGGAGCCCCGAAGGCTCCAGGCCGATGGAAATCCGTTTGAGCATGTAGTCGGCTTCGACGAGGATGCGGGCGTAATGCGAACCGGCGGGCACCCCGGTCACAGAGACATCCTGCATGCCCAATATCTGAGCCATGGTTTTGAAGCGGTCTGCTGCGGTGGCTGCGGAAGAAGCATTATTGGTGCGTCGGATATATTCATTCATCTTCGCCAGGTTTTCCGGCTTCGCATCGAAGGAACAGCCAGTGACCAGCCCGCGGTCCTGAGATTGAAACGCGACCACCAGATCATCCAGGCGAATCGGAGGCCGCCCGGATTCGATGCCCACCACCCGGTTCTGTGCGTTGGCCGCAAAACCTTCTGCCGGCCCGGCGATGATCAGGTCATTGTGCTCACGATCGACGAACAGATAATCGATGCGCGTTAAACCGGCCAGGTACAATACCTCGGGAGGCAGCGGTTCGTTCTTCGATTGATATGCCTGGCAGATCTTTTCCAGTTCGACCAGCGAGATCTTACGGAACTCCGATTTACGATTCACGTCGGCGGGCAGTGCTTCGGCAGCGAGTGCCTGCAGGCGCCGCTGGTTCAACTGGCTGCTGTTCTGCGTCACCCGAAACGGCGCCGCGATCACGCCGTCGGCATCAATGGTAATGCCGCCCGCGTTCTGGTTGTTGCCGTTCTGATTATTGCCGCCGTTATTGTTCCCGCCATTGTTGTTCGCCTGTGCGAAACCAGCCGTGCACAGCGACAGCAGCAGACTCAGGCTTAATAAGGTGCGAATAATCATTCGGTGAACCGGGATGAGAGAGAGGCCTTTCATCAGTCAACGCTTTCCGCCCCGAGAGGCTATCAGAAAAATGCGGCCCGCAGATTAAAGATGACACCTGTCATTCTAACAGGCAGCGATAGCAGCGGTCAGAGTTTTTCTTGTATTCCGAAGCAGATTCGGACAGATTCCTGTGGTTCCTGTGACTCGCTTTCTTTAGAAATGCAGTTTAATGTAATAGCGTCTACCGTGTTTTATATGCTGATTGAATCTCACTGAGAAATTACATGGCATCGATTACTGAAATCAGACTCTGTCATCAGAAGTATGCGGCTGCCCGGGAGGATGCCGCTCTGTTGTCTGAACTGGTGAATCAGTCATTAAATGAATGCCGCCGGGCACTGGAGATGCTGGAAGTTCGCCTGGCAGAACTCGGCTATCCGGTGCCATTATTGATCCTGAAGCCTGAGGCAGATCAGGAATCGCGGATTTCTCAAGTCGAAGGGGTGACGCAGCGCACAATTCCGATTGTCCTCAAACAATTGTGGCGGACTCTGGGTGGGATCTCCTTTGTTGACCTGGTGAATTACTCGCATTCTGAATTCTGGGATCGGCTGGGAATCGAAGGAGCGCAGGGGTTTTGTGATGGCGTCCACGTCGATGCCTGTAGTCCGGAATGGCTGGAATACACTTTGGGTGATTTCGAAGCGCATCAGATGGACAATGCTGTTTCTGAGTTCGTTTATAGTTTTTCACCTGATGGCTATCACAAAGATGATATTTCTGGTGGTCCGCCCTACGGATTGCGGGGTGAAGGCTGGCTGGCAGATATGGTTGATTTTCGCTGGGCCGGTTATCAGGATCCTGACAGCGCCCCTGCCTTTCCACTGGATTTTCTGGGCTATCTGCGGACATCCATTCTGGAGTGTGGCGGGTTTCCGGGATTATTGGGACATCCGAAATTTGAATCCATTCGCGAAAAACTGGTAGCGGGGCTGCCTCTCTTCTGATTAAATGGTGAATGACGCCGATTAAGCATTGGCCTCAACTCAACGGGTGGATATATCTCAAGTACGAACTCAAATTAGAAATCGAGCAATACAATGACACGTTTTTCTCTGCTGCCTGCTGGTTTTCGTCTGCTTGTGTTGTTTGCCGTGATGGCGGTTTCCAGTCCGGGTTGGGCCGAGGAAAAGCCTGAAGTGGATGAGCGGCTGCAGAAGCTGTTGAAGCGTTTTCCCGATGCTGACAAAAACAAGGACGGAAAACTGACGCGGGAAGAGGCACTGGAATATCGCCGGCAGCGACAAAAAGCACAGGCCAATGTCGCTGAGCCAACATACGCCGATGTGAAATATGGCAAACACGAACGGAACGTGCTCGACTTCTACCAGGCCGAATCGGATACGCCGACCCCGCTGGTGATCTACATTCACGGCGGCGGCTTTGTGGGCGGAAGTAAAAAAATGAATCCCGGTCTGATCCAGAATTTTCACAATGCAGGAATGAGTGTCGCTGCGATCCACTATCGCTTTATTGATGGAGAAGACATTCTGCTGCCCGAGCCGCAGCGCGACGGTGCCCGGGCCGTGCAGTTCCTGCGGAGTAAAGCGAAGGACTGGAATATCGACAAGAAACGGGTTGCCTGTTTTGGCGGTTCTGCCGGCGCGGGCATTTCGATGTGGATCGGCTTTCACGACGACCTGGCGGACCCGGACAGTTCCGATCCGATCGAACGCGAGTCGACCCGCATCCAGGCCATCGGCACCATGGGCGGACAGGGTACCTACGATCCGATCAAAATTAAAGCGCTGGTCGGCGGCCGGGCCTGGGAGCATCCTTCCATCTTCAAAGCCTACGGCGTAACAACCGCCGAAGAGGCGCTGCACCCCACACCGGAACAGCAGAAACGCTATGACGAGTCGTCCGCGATCACGCATCTGACCAAAGACGATCCGGCACTCTATATGATTTACAGCGAAGCCGACGGCCCCCTGCCCGCCAATGCCCGCCCCGGCCAGGGCATTCACCACCCCAACTTCGGCCGCGACCTGGTTAAGAAGATGAACGAACTGGGTATCGAAAATGTATTCGTCTACACCGGCGACAACAAAAACGGCGCCTCCCCCCAGGCAATGCTGGAGTTCTTTCAGAAACAGTTCGCGAAGGTGAAATAGGGTTATTTTCTTTGCGAACGTGCCCAGTGCACGCGGTTGTGATGGTCGATCAGCAGGGCTTCACCCGATTCGTAAACGAATATGGAATCGTGTGACTGGCCAAAGAAAGTGATTTCGTTAAGTCGTCCGCAGATGGTGTTTGTTGAACAGGCAAATGGAGGGCATTCCTCAATAGACCATCCAGTACGTCCCAAGGCGTCGGGAACCACGACGGCGCGACCATTGGGATTCAGGCTGGTATGGGTGAGTAATCGCTTGTAAATCTCGGTTGCATTCCCTTCCAGTCCTCCCTGTTCGGACAGGCCATTGTCAGGATCATCTGGATTACGAAAAGGATCACAGGAATAATCAGCGGCATATTCAACTGTTTGCATCGCACCGAGAAAGGCGTCCCAGTCCAGGCCCACTTCATCTGTAATACAACTTTTTGATTCAGGGAAGAATTTGCGAATCAGTCGGGCTGCCTCCAGAAACTCGGGGTCAGTGCCTTTCATGATTTACGTTGCTTTCTGGAACGTTGGGAGATTCGTTCATTCAGATCATCTAATGCAGTTGAGAAATATTTAGACTCAGTGACACATCTTAACGCTGTTTCACGCATTTTAGGTGAGCATCGTTTTGGTTGAAAACCGGGCCAGTTCGGAGCATATTTTATTGTTTCGTTCCAAATCTTCTCCAGTTCAGAACGCGGTGTTCCAAGAATCAGCGACTGACTGTATCCCCACAATGAACGTAAGAGGCCGATGCAAGGTAACAGAAGAGACTCTGGTGGATTCTCATCATTTATTAGATGCTTTGGGAATTCATCTGCAAACTTGAAGGCTCCAGACATGCCATCGAAAGTGGGGCTGGCTTGAGGGTCTGTGTTCAGTTGATCCAGTTCACTGAAGATTATCTGAAACTCTGATTTATTAAACTCCAGGTCATTAGCGTTAACATTCATTGCCAGCAGGATCCTTTTGGGGAAGATGTCAGACAAAGTCGATACTTTCTTACTCGTACTTTTAGTGGTGTAAAAATCCGCTTGTGCTCTCTCACCCGAAAACAGTTTTCATCGCGGTCGACAGATCCCGGAAGGCCTGTTCTCCATTGCCTGTGAAACTGGAGCCGTGCATGATGGCCAGCGTTTTGGGTTTCAGGTCTGCCAGGCGGTTGAGAATCCGGTCTGTCTGATTTGTGTAGGGCATGTAGTCGGCCAGCGGTCCCGCCTGCATCTGCTGCATCGCCGTCAGTACCTGTTCTGACAGATCGCTTTCGGTGAGGGCGTCGGGGTTGCCTCCCTGGTGAAACAGATCGGAGCAGAACAGCGTCCCCTGCGTCTGTTCATACAACAGCCCCGCATCCCAACCGTGAGGCAGTTGCGCGATCGAGCAGAAGCGGTATTGGTATTTTCCCGTGTTGAGCTGATCGCCGTCGACCATCCCTTTGGGCGGCCGGATCGCGAAATCGTTAATATTGATCATCGCCGAAACCAGGCTGCAGACCGGCTCGGCTTCGGGGGCCACTTCCAGCCACTGGTTGAGCGCCCCGCATTCATCCGACTCAAAATGACTGAAGGCGATATACCGCAGGTCCGCCGCATCCATCACCTGCGCGACCGCTTTGTGGACCAGCGGAAAGCTGGACTTAAACCCGGTCGTAAACAGCAGCGGCGCATCATCGCGGACCAGAAAATAATTAAACTGCAGATCCAGCCCCTGAGCATAACAGCCAATCCGAAACACATCCGGAGTGATTTCGTTTATCGTGGGCGTGGCGAAATCGAACATTGGGCTGGTTTCTGGTAATTGAGAAGGATGGAAATCAACGATGGCCCATGAGAATAGTTATACAACTGCTTTCAGTCAGTTTTTGATGCTAATTCTGCTGGTTCACGATGGTAGGGTTTTTCTTCCAGATAGAGCTTCAATCGAGTCTCGAATTCCTTCTTTTTAGACTCCTTCTCAACTCGTTGTAAAACAATTTTCTGGTATTTGATTGCTTGTTCGAAATTACCTGTTTCCGCATAAGCAGCCGCGAGTGTGTCAAGATATTCCGGGTCCCTCCATCTGGTTAGTTCACATGCTTTTTCCCCATATTTTAAGGCCTCTTTTCCATCACGATATTCAGGATCGGAACAGGTAGATCGAATCCAGGAGACACCGTTGTGTCCTTGAGGCCACGCGGGGCGTTGACGAATGACTTTCTGGTAATCCTCAAGCGCTCTGTCGAACTTTCCATGAGATTCATGAAAGTAGCCACGGGTAAGAAGGAGCGTTTCATCAATCGGGTCCTTCTCGATCAGGGCGTCAATTTCTTTGATCGCCTTGTCATAGTCCCCGTTCGCACTGAAGGCGTAAGCGCGACTATTGTATGTAGGCCAGAATTCAGGGGCTAAACGGATTGCAGTATTAAAATCCGAAATTGCCTTGGCAGGTTTCTCTTGTTGATGCCAGGTGAGACCTCGTTTGTAGTAAGCCAGATGAGATTTGGGTGAAAGTCCGATCATGGTGTTGTAGTCTTTGAGTGCCTGATCATACTTCTCTAATGCAAACCAGGTGTCTGCTCGCTTCATGAAAGCATCTGCGAATTTGGGGTCTAGCTCGATAGCCTTGTTTAAGTCTGTTAATGCATTCTGATAGGCTGGGGCATACTTGCTTCCTCTCTCATACTCGGCCGCACCACGATAGTAATATGATTTACTGTTGTGAGGGTAATATTTGATGGCATCATCGAGATAATTACCTGCTGTGTCATATTCTGTTCGGGAAAACCAGGTAACGGCCTTGTAGTGATATGCCAAGGCATTTCGTGAATTAAAACGAATTGCCCATGTAAAGTCGTCTAATGCTTTACTGGATTCATTTTGAGCAAACCAGGTAATGCCTCGGTTTGTGTATGCCCACGAGCTGAAAGGGTTTTTGGTTTTAATGTAATCGGTATAGTAGGCAACCGCTTCATCCAGAGGTAGCACATGAGATTTCTCAACCCAACCCCCATCCACTTCTAAGAATTCACCTTCGGTTTTGTTGACCTTCAATGGGAATTGAATACTCTCGGCTGGAACTTCTTCTTTGGCTTTACTGGTTTTGAAATACTTTATTTGGGCGTTAGGCATGAATTGCCTGTCGATCCAGTCTTCTGCGTAGAGCGATGATGGGAATATGAAAAAAATGGTGACTAAACCAAAAAAAAGTGTACGCGATAGTTTGGGTATATTGCAAAAATACATGATTTCAATCACGGGTTGGAGATTATCGATGATCGACCAGTCAGTCTTATTAGTATACACTGATCATACTGCGGATTACTATTATTAATTCAGTTGGTTCAGAGTTATGTAAGTCAAGGATTACTCATTCTTCCTATATCTGCCAGATAAAAAAAGAAAAATCCCATGAAACAACGCAAATCTGCTCGGGCGATATTGTTGAATGAGTGGGATCAGGTGCTGCTGGTGCGGCATGAAGATGCACTGCCCGTTGATCGGTCGCGGCCGGAGGTGCTCGGTTACTGGGCGACTCCCGGTGGTGGGATTGAAGGTGGGGAATCGGCAGTCGAGGCACTGCGGCGGGAGTTGCGGGAGGAACTGGGGCTGACGGAGGTGATGATCGGGCGGCGGATTGGTTTGCGTGAAGTGCAGCTGGACCTGCCGGGGATCGGGGCTGTGCTCAGTCATGAGACGTACTATGTGTGCCGGGGGAGAGAGACGCCTGTGTTGAATCGCGAAGGTTTATCGGAATGGGAGCGGCGGGTGTGTAAAGCGATTCGCTGGTGGTCGCGGGAAGAACTCGCAGGTACCTCTGAGATTCTGCGGCCTGCGGCGTTGGTGGAACTGTTCGAAAGTGTGTTTCGTAATGATTCTGAACCGCTGCTGCTGGAATGAGGTTTTGCTTCTCATTGAAGTCGCGGGCCAAATTTTCTTTTCACTTGTACGAAAATAGCCATCCGCGAGATGAAAATGGTGCCTTGCAATAACTCTTGACTATTGTGAGGTGGGAGCCGTAAGTCTGGCAGTCTCGTTATTCGGTAGATTGTGATCCAGGATTCGGTATAAGGTTCTGCGGTGCATTCCCAGAGTTCTGGCTGCTTCTGCCTTATTTCCACCACAACGTTTTACGACTTCGCTCACCATATACTGCTCCATGGATTTCAGATCACCATTCAGAGGGACCGAGATCGAATTTCTGCTCGCGATTGTTCCTGGTGGGTTTAAATTTTTGAGTTGTTCAACGACAAACGAACTGTCAGCAAGAATCACAATTTTGGACAATACCGTGATCAGTTCCTGTATATTGCCGGGCCAGTCGTAGTTGGTGAGTGCTTCCCACGAGTTGTGATCGATCATGTGTCGCAAGTTTTGACTTTTGTCATTTCCCGTAAGACTTAACTGCTCGAGGATATGTATGCAGAGTGGTTTGATATCCTCACGTCTTTCACGGAGTGGTGGGACGTTAAGGGGTAGCAGGTTCAGCCAGTCGTACAGACTTCTGTGGAAAGTGCCCCTGGAGACTGCTTCTTTGAGGTCCGCTGTCGTTGATGCAATCAGTCTTAGAGAACAGGATTCGGAGCTGATGCGGGAAGGTGTTCGTAACAAGCCATGTTCTCGCATGCCAAGAAGCTGTTTTTGTTCATACATCGGCAGCTGATCAATGTCCTCAAGAAAGATAGTCCCTCTGTTGCAGTTCAAGTTGAAATGGCTTGGTTCCTGATTTTTCAGAACAAAAAATTGTGACTGGTGAACCTGTTCGCTGCTGCCGATGGATGCACAGTTTATCTGGGTGAATGGTTCGTTTACTTTTTGACTGAATTGATGAATCATTTTCGCCAGCGTTTTTTTTCCGACACTGACTTCTCCCCGCAGCAGGACGGGAAACTCCAGACGTGAAATCCGTTTGATTGACAGAAGAATTTTCTGCATGGAAGCACTGATACTGACGAAGTGACTTCGGTCCGGAATGCTGACAGACGTGTGTTGTGTCTCCTGAGGTATCGTATTTTGCTTTGTTTTTTTACTGGCTCGATTGATTCGAATCGCATGATGCAGAGATTTGATGATCTGCTGTCGATCAAAAGGCTTGGTAATGTAATCACAGACGCCCAGGCGAATCCCTGCAATGGCGGTTTCCAGTGACCCCCAGCCGGTCATGATAATTGAAGCGATGTGGGGATGAATCTGCAGCGCCTTTCGAATCAGACTGAGTCCATCTTCATCGGGGAGATGTAAATCGGCAATTAATACATCAATGGAATGCTCATCTAAATAATTGACGCCTTCTTTTGTATTCGTAGCTAAAAAGACCTGCATGCCTTCGTTTTGAATGAATTTCCGGACGAGATTCCCGACGCCTGTATCATCTTCGACTACCAATATTGTTTCCAGATTTGCCATGATGTGTTCTCACTATCAAGAGTATGAAAATATTGGAGATGTAATGAGTTTATTGTAATGCTATTGCGAGCTGACTCTTTCTCTGAGATGCCGGGGGAAATGGTTTAAGACTGTTTGAGAACGATGTCATATTAGACTGTGTCCCGTTTTATTGTAGCGTCTCCCGGTCCATTTGGACCGAGTATCTTAGATTGAATGACGCTACGCTTATATGTCACGCGCTTTAGAAATGTGGTTAGCGATGAAACAAAATTATACTACGTACATGTTCATTTTGTAAATATCAATTTATGTGTGAAGCGGCCAGTAACAGGGTGTGACAGATTGTCATGACGCGGTAATGGTCCTTTCGCGTCTGTACCGGGATGCATCAGGAGTCCATCGTTTTCATCTCGTTTGAATGGAAAAAGTGTCTGCCTGATGGAATGCAGATGTGGCTTCGAATGTGGTTGGAAATTTACTGTGGCAGGCACTGTCACGTTGGGGGCGCTCACAGGTGCCGTCTGTGTCAGCAGGTCACAGTCATGCTGCGCACCCGAGACGCACTGTCACGAAAAAGTGGTTCTTTTTGCATTTTGTTATGTAACTGTGTTAGCACGACGATATGTTTTGCGTTAGTTAGCTGAAATGAAAGTTTAAGAGTTGTGGTCAATTTCTCGTTCATGACTCAGGCAGTGCCGGAAGGAATGAATATGAATTATCAAACTGTCATGTTTCGAAATCTACCGGAAATGGCTATTAAAACAGAGTCAAATCACAGATACGGATTCGATCTGGCACTGCAGGTGTCAAAGCGAAATGCGACGAATCAGGCGACACGCGACAAGTCTGAAAATGCGAGAGTCATACCTGAAAGTGCCTTTTTAAAATTATTGCGAACGGAATTCAAGAAGTCTCTTAATTGAACGGAACGTATCAGGAGAATGCGCCCCGCCTCCTGATTCAAAAAAAACAAATCTCAATTGTCATCAACAGTATGTTATTTCAGTGGTACTGATTTCAATAAAAGTCACCAGTCTGAAAGTGAATCTGAATTTCATTTCATGAAAAAATGACAGGGCTTACGGTTTAAGTTGCATTCTAAAGATAACACGATTTCGATTAGTTGCTCTCAGGGAAGTCATATCTGCAGAAAGGATCGAGAATGAAATGCCAGGAAACTGTCCTGATTATTGAGGCTGAAGCCAGTGTCGGGCGATTTATCAAAGATGCTTTAGAGACTGAAGGAAAGAAAGTACTGCTCGCCTCCACGGCACAGCAGGGTCTGCAATATCTGCAGAGTCTGCGTATCGATATCATATTTACAGAGCTTAAACTTCCGGACGGAGACGGACTCACAGTCATTCGCACAGCCCAGCAGGTCCACCCGAACATCGCTTCGGTGGTTATAACGGGATTCGGCACTCTTGAATCCGCCATCGAAGCGATGCGCCTGGGAGTCTGCGACTATATCACAAAACCTTTCAGCCGACCGCAGGTTACTAAAGCACTTCACAGTGCCATCAATCTCACAAAGCTGAGTACTTTTCCAAAGTGGGAAAACGTTTCCTTACCTGACTCCGGGAAATCAATCAACAGAACACTTGTCGCGAAAAGCAGCACCATGCGGGAAGTGATTGCTCAGGGGAAAAAATTCTCCCAAATGGATATCCCCGTGCTGATTCAAGGCGAAAATGGGGTCGGGAAAAAGACGCTGGCAAGACTGATTCACAGGCACAGTCCCTTTTCAGATGGTCCGTATATTCACATCAACTGCGCAATTATAGAGAGTACAGAACGCTTTAATAAACAAGGTGTTGGGATTCTCAATCGTCTGCTGCAGACCGATTCGGTTGAAAATGCTCAGAAGACGACACTCTTCCTGGAAGACATTGATCAGTTACCTAGGTTAGAGCAACGGCAACTGCTGATGATGCTCAAAGAGGGGTTGGTCAGGGCTCCCTGGGCGCCCCTTTCGAAAGTCAATGCCATTCGACTCATTACTTCCACAGCCATTGATCTGAAGTCTGCCGTGCTTCAGGATGAATTTCATCGCAGTTTATACGATAATTTGAACATACTGCCGATTCTCGTTCCCCCGCTGCGTGAGAGAAGAGAAGACATCATTCCCCTGACAATTCAAATCCTGGAGCAACTCTGTCAGGTCTGGAATTGTAATTTTGCGGAATGTCGAGGCCGGATCAGTAAGGAAATGTGGGAAATGCTATATGAATACTCCTGGCCGGGCAATGTTCATGAACTGACCAGTGTGCTCTCCCGCGTACTCCTGACAGGCGACAGCGCGGAGGCGGCTAAACTGCTCAAGCAGGCTAATCCAATGATTCAGAATGAAGAAATGATTTCAGTCCCCTTTATTGGCGACCTGAAACAGATGGAACGACATATGGTGAGCGAAGTCGTAAAACGCTGTGGCGGAAACAAGGCGGCTGCTGCCAGAACGCTGGGAATGCATCGCAGAACATTGTACCGTATGCTGTATAATGAAAGAGAGAACCTGGAATCGCGGCAGTCCATCGGTCTGGAGCAGTGAATCGATTCTTATAATCGGAGTCGGCCCTTCTGGCTCTGGAGCAGACAATAACGCAACATCGAGACCAGTTCCGCATCCGTGGAATGGGTTATCTTTTCAATCTCGTTTCGATCCGAGTGAAATGTGGCTGATCGGTCTTCTTTTTCCAGGCGTTCTAATTCTGCTTTCAATAGGATTGCAGAATCCTTCCCTTTGGATATTCTCTTCACATCATGTTCTACACGTGATTCCGTGGCCATCTGCTGTGCCTTTAACTTCGACATTTGAACCATTTTCAAGCCAATCATCGAAACCAGTCCAAACAGTCCGATGTTGGCCCAGAGATGTCTGATAGTCATATCAAACTCTGCCCCCCATCCAGCCGCAATCAGGCATAAACTGAGCCATCCGATCAGATTGGTAAGCGAATTCCGCCCCGCATCATATATGGGAATGCAAGTCATTTCTTTTTCCTTTCAGTATTGCGTGGTGTCAACTGTATTGTTCCTGTGACCAAAACCTGTTCTTAAAAAGTATAAGTTCAGTTGTGAACGAGGACTGATATTTCGCGAGAATCTCCAGTGAAAAGTAGATTATGAGACAATCGCGCACTGGATTGAGACCACAGGTCACACTATTTATTGAGACTGAGTATATTGTTCCAATAAAGAAGGTGAATTAATCGGTTCCCCTGCCGAGACAGACATTGATGTGCTGGTGGTCGCGGGAAGAACTCGCAGGTACCTCTGAGATTCTGCGGCCTGCGGCGTTGCCGGAACTGGTGGAGCGGACTTTTCTGGTTCATGCCGAACCTGTGTTGATGCGGGACTGAAACCGGAAGGCTCCCCGGTCAGCCCACCAGGTACCGCCAGAATGAGTTGATGCCGCGGGTGATCTGGCTCAGATTGAGTTGCGAGGAACCGGTAGCCTGGTGATCTGACCAGAACCAGCGGCCGGCGACTTTGCCTGATTGATCAACGGCGACTGTGGCGTGCCCCTCACCGCGATTCCAGGTGCGGATGGTGTAGAGTTGTGGACCGCCGTACTGTGCAGCCAGCGAGTTGTCCGCGGACAACATGATCGTGGAATTCATGAGTGTGCCCCGTGTTCGAGAAACGGCATCGGGGGGCGTACCCATCAAGGCGTCTGCTTCTGCCGCGGAGATGCCCAGGGGAATCCTGGAGGTGACGGTTTCCAGTTCGGTGACCGGATGGCGGGGGGTGTGTCTGGTAAAAATGCCGACCGTCATTAACAAAATGCAGCCGAGTGATGCGAGGATCATGGCCAGGTATGGTTTCACTTTGGCATGCATTGGATCGGAAACTCCTGTCTGAAGGACTGGTCTGTTCGGCTGATTGTGTTCAACTCTTTTTATTGTAAACCAGCGGTACTGGTTTGTCATGCAGAATCTGAAGTTTGCTGCGGGATGTTGAAATGAGAGGAGTCGGGAGAGATCGGGTAGAAACTGTTTCGCTCGGTCCGGCTCGACCTTCTTTCATAGTTTCACCCCTTTTTCTTATGGCTGGTTTTGGGTTTTCGCGGTGGAAATTTTGGATGGGGGTGTTTGATTATGTTGCCATTGGGCGTGATGTCGGGTTGATACTCGCCAGGCGGGTCGACACATGGGACGACCCCTACGACTAACAGGTGGGATGTGGGGTTCTGGATTGTGCGCTTGCCCTGACTTTTTTCTGTTGTCTGCGACAACCACGGATTGCATTCGGGGCTACCCATTTTTCACCTTTCGTTCTTTCTTTCAGATTAGCCGAACGGCATGAGCCGCGGTTTTTGTGAGCCGGGAAAAAACGAGGTTAATCTGGGGTGATCTATGATGAATATCGATGACACCTTTTTGACCCTTCTCTTGATCTTCCAGTGATTCGGGATTTTCATCTGCGGGGGGTGGGGCACTTCTTTTATAATGCTTTGTGAACCAGGTAAGAGGACGTTAGCACAAGCACTGTCCGGTCTAAATAGCAAGCCGATCAGTGGCACGCGCTCGTCTGATTTTGCAGGAGACATTGCAATAAAAGAGAGGTTATCGGGTGCCATGGCCGGCTTGACCGGCCGTGTCGAGTGGGTGTAGAAAGCCTGGCTCCGGATAGGACGTGGCGGCTGTGACTTCCTTCTCGTTGCATTCGGGCGATCCTGTTTTGTTGGTGGGGGCTGGTTGTTCGCGCACTGTCGGGCAAGTTAACTGTGGCACACGCCAGGGTAAGAGGACATTGAAATTTTGTTTTTGTTATGGAGTTCATTGTGGTGTTTGAGCTGATCTCTGAATTCGGTTTTCAAATTTATTGTGGATTATTTTGTGGAAGGGCGTGGGTGCGTCAAGCGGAGAAGGACAAAAAGAGTGCGCGATACGTGCTGATATGTTTTGATAGAAAGGCGAACCGGGGGCGAGACCTGCGCCATGGTGTGGTGATGTGCGTCGACCCACAGAGTTTTGTTGAGCAGGTGTTTTGTCAGATCAGGTTGAGGTCAGCGAGTTTTGTAATGCGGTTATGTTTCCGTAATCGTGATTTTCACCTGAACCAGTAGTGGATCGCGCGCGACCCACTTATAAGCTTTGATCATGCCGCGCGGCGAGTGCCTGTCAAGACGAATTTATTCAGTAGAAAGTGAACAGGATGCAATCACTTGAATCAGTTTTGAATGCGGTCCCAGGCCTGCAGCAGAAAGCTGCCTCGTTTGACTTTGGTGGCTGGCGACGATTGCTCTTCGGCCTGCTGCACCTGCTTCGCCAGTTGCCGCGGGTTGAGAGTCCCCTGCTCCAGTTGCTGCAGACCCTGTTCCCAGGTGGTCTGCACAGATTGAGTCAGTGGTTCGTTGAGTCGGGCGTTGTAGTCGTTGAAAAAGCCTTTTGTCGCGAAATAGAGGGCAGCCGGTATTGCTGGGTCGGAATCGGTGATTTTGATGTCGTTAAAGAAGCTGACCAGCTGACGATAACGCACGAGAGTGTGCAGCAGCAGTTCAGGGTCGAGGTCGGCAGGAGTCGTCGAGTGCTGTTTCGCGAGTGCGGCGGCATAGCCGGCGGCTTCACCGGTCTGCAGGAAGACGGGTTCCAGACGGATGGCACCCCAGGCAATATGAGACGCAGAGAGACAGACGGGGACCAGCAGGTTGTCGACGCCTTTGGGAAGAAGTGCGCGATAGGGGATCTGCGACGGACGGGATTCTTCGGTGAGAATCAGTTTGCCGTCGTATTTGAAACCGGGCCGACTGTCGGTGGTGCAGGAATGCGAATCCATATACCAGTCGGTGACGGCGATGCTGTCCGCGTGGATGGGAGTCCGCTGGTAATCTTCGGTCAGCATGCCATCATGTTCATTGAAGACATGGCGACCCACAATCCGGCGGGCTTCGCGGACGTACATTTCATAAGGGACGTGATTGTGGTCGGCGTATTCATCTTCAGGCAGACCCCATTCGAGGAACTTCTTACGCTGCGCTTCCGGGATCGATTCATCGTGCTGCAGAAACCACATCAGTCCCAGGCCGAAATCGAGATGCTGCTGAATGATCTGTTCGCGGATGGACCAGTCGGCTTCAGGATATTCGTGATTCTGTCCCGGCATGATCGGGCTGTTGACGTGCGACTTGTGGTTTGGTCCATTATGCGAAGCGATGTAACGGCGATGAAAGTTGAGATAATCCTCACGATTGTAGCTGTCTGGTTTGGGAATGGTCAGACGATTTGCGGGATCGGAGGTGACGCAGAAACGATAGTTATAAGCCTGGACCGCGCCGTCTGCAGTGAACGGGCTGGTGGGATCGACGCTCCCCTGCCTTGCTCCGTAGACGCGAATGTTGAGGCCTTCTTTGATAACGCTCTCGGGACGATGTCCGTCAATATTGACGAATACTTTCCCGGCGTGCGGTTCGTTGAATTCCTCGCGTGCTTCTCTACCGACGCGATACGGGACATCCGCCAGTGCGAACAGATCACCTTCATAGGTCGCATCGACAAAGGTGGAGCCGTTGACCTGGATCGTTTCGGGAGTGCCAAAGCGACAGAGGGTGACGCTTTGGATCATCGGTCCCTGGCGATCGACGTTCGTCGGGTAATGATTCAACAGGAGTGTGATGTTGTTTTCCTGAGCGACGAGCCGATTATATTCGCGTTCAGCGACATGCGGTTCGGCCCAGCCGATGGGGTATTTTTCGTGGGTAAAGCGGATGATCTGGTGATCGCGGGAGTCGCGACCGAAAATGTCGATGTAATAGTTCTCGATGTTCTCGAGCAGTTCGCTGAAGAGGGGCGAACGGGGACCGCCGTAGAGGGCGTCCCATTGCATCAGGCCGTTGGTCATCATGCCGCCGAGGTGCCCGTTATGCTGCACGAGCAGGACGGAACAGCCTTCCCGGGCCGCACGCACGGCACAGGCGACACCGCCGCCCGTTCCGCCAACAACAACGACATCGTATGTTTTGCCGTTTACTTTCACTGCGGGAGTCTCTTTCGCGAGGGTGACGGGTTCGTCCGAATGTCGGGTACTTTCACCGGGTGTGCGGGGTTCGGTTTTTGCAGCGAGGGGGGAGACAGCGACGCGGGCAGCCTGTGGATTGGGGAGCGGCTTCGCGACCGGTTTTTCCGCCATGCTGATTTCGGGGAAACCGGAGGCTGTAGTGCCGGCGCGTTCTGCAGCAGCGATTTCTACCGACAGCAGCTGCAGGCCATCGACGACGACGTAGCCATCGGCACCGGTATTGGAAATCGTGATATGCGCCGGCTGCCCTGCTGCAAAATGGAATTCACCCAGAGAAACGGGAATGCGATCGATGAGAGCCGGTTGTCGCTGATTGATGGTGACGGTTTTTTCTCCGTCTGCGCTCTGGATGGTGACGGGTACTCTGGTGGAACGGTTTTCATGCCAGGTATAGAGCAGTCGGACTTCGTAGTCGCCTGTGTGTTTGATTTTCGGCGAGAAGCGGGCGGTTTTCTTACCGCGTTCTTTGTTATTGTCGTGGGTATAGGTGGGGCCGATGGGCGAAGGTTGACGATTGCTTTCGCTCCAGCCTCCAGTGAATTCAGCTGCGGAATCATCGAGTACGATTCCCGGCAGTGTTTCCGCCGATGTGATGACGCGTGGCTGTGTTTGTCCACGTTTGATGGGCGAAGGCCAGTCGAGCAGTTGGCCGTCGGCAAGCAGCTGGGTACGGAGCCGCTGGTAGTTGATTTTCTGGATCGGGCAGTCGGCATCGATGGCCTGGCAGGCGGCGGTGGCAGCGGACTGGCTGAGGATCATGAGCACGGGTTCCATGCGGGTGGAACCAAAGGCGACGTGACTGGCGGAGATCGCAAAGGTGACGAGCAGGTTATTGCATTCGGACGCTTTGGGGACGATGGCTTCAAAACCGATGGGGTAAGGGCCGCGGGTGCCGGTATGCCCGAGCAGTTTGCCTTCGCGGATCATCATGCCGTCATGAGCGATGCGACGGATTTCGTGGATGTCGACTCCATA
>NZ_CAXAVM010000090.1:0-28001 GCF_963972345.1 uncultured Gimesia sp.
CTATCTGAATGACGCGGGAAGCCGTGGCGGTGCGATCTACAACGAAGGCACAATCACTTCGACCAACGTCACCTACTCTGAAAACCATGCGGGATCTCGTGGTGGAGCGATCTTCAATACGGGGACGTTAAGCCTGTTGAACAATACATTGACCCTGAATACGGCAGATCAGAGTGGCGGGGGCATTTCGAATGATTCCGCTGTCAATGCGAGTGCAACGGTAACTTTGACAAACACCATCGTTGCCGGAAATATCGGCTTCCTTGGAAATCCTGACCTGGGTGGCGACTATGTCACATTAACCAGCTTTAATAACCTGATCGGCGATATCGGGGCAGCAACCGGACTGACCAATGGCGAGAATGGAAACATTATTGGTACCCTGGCAGCACCCGTTGATCCGAAACTGGGAATCCTGCTGGACAATGGTGGTCCTACCAGAACCCATTCACTGCTGTTTGGCAGCCAGGCAATTGATGCCGGCCTGAATGGATCTGCTCCTACTGTGGACCAGAGAGGCGAGGCTCGACCTGCAGATGGAGACTTGAGTGGAACAGCAACGGTCGATATTGGTGCCATTGAACTGCAGTCTCCTCCTCCAGCACCTCTGTTTGGATCAGGCGGCGATTCTTCGATTGCTGATGAAAATACGAATATTCAGATTTCCGTTGTGAAACAGAAAACCGCTGTTTCCAGTAATGGCCATACAGCCGCTTTGCCTGGTAATGCAGACTGGCTGCAGGAATGGGATTCATTCTGGGTTGAAGTCTGGGTTGATACTGCCAGTGGATTCGGCATCACCGATGTCCTGACCGATATAGCCTATAATGGTGCTTACTTCACGGCAACTACCGTTGAATTTGGTTCCAACTTTACCTTCAACAGAACGGCTGTGATTGACGATGCCACCGGCGTGGTCCGCAATCTGGGAGGCAGCACATCAGCAGCGAATGTTGGTGGAACCGGTTATGCCCTGCTGGCACGTATTAAATTCGAGTCACTGGCAGGGGATCAGGTGGAAGTCGATCCTGCGGATCTGACGATTGAGCCACTGCAACTGGGACTTGATGTTCAGAATACGCAAATTGATATTTCGGGAATCGGCGAAGTCACTGTGAATGTCGGAGCACTCCCGGAAACGGACCTGTATCCGGTGATTTATGATATCGATGATAATAATGCGATCGATTATCGTGATTTGATCTTCTTCACCTCTGCTTACAACCAGAACGTATTCAACGCGACTTCACCTTATGCGTCTGCTCTGGACTTTGATAAGAGTGGTAAGGTTGATTATCGCGACCTGATTTCTCTGGCTGGTAACTACGGCAAGAGGAAGGGGGGAAATACTCAAGTCAACTTCCCCGCTAACTTCGGTCAGAAATGGGTTGGTAATCAACTGGAAGTGGCCAGTGGTGATGACAGCGTTGATCAGGTGATCGAGGCTGCCCTTGATACCTGGGAAACGGCCCTCGGCGTTGAGGACCTGGATGTGCAGGTTATCGTGCACGATTTCGGAACTGCTCAGCTGGGATCCGGACAGTCGACAGTTTACAATGTCGATGGTATTCCAGTTGGAGGTCGCGTCGTAATTGATGATGATGCCAATGGTTTAGGCTGGCACGTTGATGTGACCGATCTGCCTGCCGGCGGTGCCTATGACCTGTATACGGTATTATTACACGAAATTGGACACGTACTTGGATTTACACGTTACTTCAGTGGTTTTGGAAGCCTCGTGGAAGAGATTGGTGGTGAACTGGTATTTGTCGGTTCTGACTTTACCGTAAACCTGGATTCTACGGGTCTGCATGTCGAAGATCCTGCATTCGCAGATGATCTGATGAGTGATACGCTTGATCCTGGTATCCGCAAATCAATTTCTGCCATGAACGTGCAGATGTTGCTCGAATCCTACGCCAGTGCTCAGGGAACATCCGGCAGTGGTGGTGCAGCTCCCATCTTCGGCACCAATCAGGTACCCGTTGAAGAAATAGCAGAACCTGTTTTGATTCAAAGTCAGGAAGCAGCTCAGACGTTTATGGAACAGTCTTCCATGAGCCTGGTCGCTCCCGCTGTCATCAAGTTGACTGAAGAAGAAGATACGAATGCTGGAATTCAGCAGACAGCTACTTTCGATGTCTTTCAGCCATCGGTCTTCTCAGATCAGCAGGTGGCCGACGAGATCGAACTGGATACAAGCCTGTTTGAAGACCTGTATTCCTCATCCGAATTTGAAGACGCGTTGATGGATTCTGATACCGATGATCGTCAACTGGTCTTCGCCCATGCAGAAAATGATTCTGAATGGACTCTGGTTGATGACCTTGATGGAGAGCAGGAAGCCATGGACGATGCCTTTACCAACTGGGAAGGCCCTCTGCTTTAAACTTCGATCCAATCGTGCTGAATGGAATTAGATTGAACCCTCTGAAGATGACCATCATCTTGAGAGGGTCTTTCTTTTGAGTGTTCTTGAACGCATCGCTTTTAATCAGAGTGTCTCTCAAGCTATTGTACCCGGTTCCAATAATCCGGGGAGACGTTCCAGTAAAACGGGACACAGTCTAAAATGCTCACGATTCTTTCATCCTGCGCAGTCGGTCGGTAAGATAGGATCTGAGGATTGCCCCGCCGGCAAATCGATTTCATAGACATTTCGCACGGTCTGCTTCATGAGGAGAGTTCATTTTGTATTGTTTTCATTTCATCTTCAGTCGATGGCTGCTGATCTGTTGTCTGGCTGGCATGCTGGCTCCTGCCGCTGCCGCCGCGGAATGGGGGACATTGACGGGGCAGTTTATCTACACCGGTCAGGCCCCTCAGCCTGAGAAACTGGATATCAGTCGTGATGAAGCCATCTGCGGTAAATTCAGCGATCTGATCGTCGAGCAGAGCCTGCTCACGGGGAAAAACGGGGGATTGCAGAATGTCTTCATCTACCTGCGAGAGTCGAGCCTGGAAGATTCTCAGATTCATCCGGAGTATCTAAAACTTCCGGAAACCGTCACCATTCAGAATAAAGGTTGTATCTTTCAGCCGCATGTGGCTGGGCTCTGGGTGAACCGACAGAAACTGCTGGCGGAAAACAAGGACTTGTGTGCGCACGGATTTCAGGTCAAAGCTTACAGGAACACCAGCCTGAACCAGGTTTTGCCACCCGGTGAAAAAATGACCCACGAGTTTGAGTATGGAGAAAAACTGCCTTTGCGGATGAGTTGCAGTATTCATCCCTGGCAGGAAGGCTGGCTGGTTGCATTGAACCATCCCTATTTCGCCACCTCAGATGAAACGGGGCGATTCAAGATTGAAAACCTCCCGGTGGGCGCCTGGGAATTTCAACTCTGGCAGGAGAAAGCAGGTTACCTGGCAGCCAGGCCGGAGTGGAAACGGGGACGGATCAAACTGAAAATCAGACCCGGCGAAAATGACCTGGGAGTGATCAAGGTGTCTCCTTCCGTGTTTGCAGATAAATAACGCAGATAAATAACAGCGAATTGAATATGCGACTATTAAGCTACAATATTCACAAAGGCATCGGTGGCAGGGATCGTCGCTATCAGCTGGAACGCGTCATTGGGGTGATTGAACAGGAAAACCCTGACATCATCTGTCTGCATGAAGTGGACCGGAATGTCAAACGCTCGCGTTTCAATAATCAGCCAAAGATCTTTGCAGATTATTTCAACATGCAGGAGTCGCTGTATCAGCTGAATGTCAAGCTGAAAACGGGGGGCTACGGGAATCTGATTTTATCTCGCTGGAGCTTTTTGTCTCAGCATCAGATTTCATTAACGAATAAATGGCGTAAAGCCCGCGGTGCGCAGATTGTGACGATTGATTCGCCGGAAGGTGCATTTCAACTGGTCAACTTCCATCTGGGACTGGCTGAAAAGGAGCGACACTGGCAGATCAATTACCTGTTGACACATCGCCTGTTTGAGGAGGGGAATGGATATCCCACCGTAATTGTGGGTGATACGAATGACTGGCGCAATACGCTGGCGAAAGGAAAGTTTTCCGAGCATGAATTTCAGGAAGTGACCCAGCCGCCTTCGAAGTATCGCTCGTTTCCAGCTTACATGCCTGTGGGGACTCTGGACAAGGCATTCGTTCGGGGGGCAATCACTATCAAGCATGCAAGGGTCGCAAAGTCAAAACTGGCGCGGGAAGCTTCGGATCATTTACCGCTGGTGATTGATTTTCATTTGAATACACCTGATAAAAAATCATAAAAAAAGGCAGGACATCGATATGTCCTGCCTGTATCTCTGGTTGACATGTTCGAACACATCACGCTGAATGTGCCGACTCAGTTCAACTATTCCGTTTTCGATGATGGTGGGATTTCATCTGCTTTGATGAAATCACCATAAGTTTTGCCTTCCACCGGGCTAGGCATCTTTTCTGCATCTTTGAGTGCTTTTACAATAACATCTTTATCGGTCTGTTTGCGTTTGCCGAGTCCTTTGAAGACGGCTTCTGCGTAGTCGTTCTTTTCTTTCTTGGTTTTTCCAGGATGACAGACACCGCATTTTTTCGCGATCAGCATTTTGGAATCAGGATAAGTTTCAGCCCAGATATTCTTAAAGTTAGGACGAGCCTCAACTTTACTTTCTGCACAGAACAGCGAGAGTCCTGCAATTGCCAGACCAAACAGTAAAGCTGTTTTCACATTCATCAGTTTCCGCATAAAATTCCTCATATTCTTCTAAAAAAGTAAGTGACATTTAAACTTCAATCACTCTGGTTTGAGCCCACCAGAGATATCTGGAAGTGGTTGCCCCGTATCACGTAACGTTCCCATTGGTAATCAAATACAGGACTACCAATACATTAGAATTATCATTTTCCACGCTGTCAACGCATCCAAGCTGCTTTAACCGGAATGCTTAATTTGAAAAAAATGGTTTACTCCATCTGTTTCAGGTCCTGAAAAAATTCCCCTGCTTAAATTGAGGGAATCGATTCAGTCTAAGTTGCATGTTGAATGCAAAATAAATTGTAAGTCTTGTTGGGTATTGATCTTAGTGAAGCAGTTGGTAGGATGGATAGAATGTGAAGCAGAAGTGTGTGTATGTCTTCTGCAGCTATCTACGTCATTATAATGTTGAGCGTTGGAGAAATAAACGAAATTTTTCATATTAATTCCAAAGAGAATTAACTGATCAACGTGTGTTTTCTGGCTGTCTGCCGGCGGACAGCACCCTGAATCAGACTGGTTCTCTCATCAGTAAAACTATTGCACTCGATTCCTGAGGAGTAACACCGTGAACTCATTTTTAAAGTGGTCTTTGCCTCTGCTCGTGATTTTGTGTCTCAGCCTGTTTCCCAAATCGATACAGGCTGAACCCAAATCCAGTCATCCGAATATTGTGATGATTATTTCAGATGACCAGGCCTGGAATGATTACGGTTTCATGGGCCACGATGTGGTCGAAACACCCTCCCTGGATAAGCTGGCTTCTGAGAGCGCGGTATTCAAAAGAGGTTATGTTCCCGTCAGTCTCTGCCGTCCCAGTCTGATGACGATGATTACAGGCTTATATCCGCATCAACATAAAATTACCGGCAACGATCCTCCCAAAGGGATGGACCGGCAAAAGCTGTTAAAACATGTCAAAAACGTGGACTGCCTGCCTGAACTGCTGGGAAAGATCGGTTATCAAAGTTTTCAGTCTGGAAAATGGTGGGAAGGAAATCCTTCACTGGCCGGTTTCACGGCTGGGATGACTCATGGCGATCCCAAACGGGGGGGCCGCCATGGCGATCTGGGATTGAAAATCGGTCGGGAAGGTATGACGCCCGTATTTGACTTCATTGACGGTTGTGGTGACAAACCATTTTTCCTGTGGTATGCTCCTTTTCTGCCCCATACTCCTCATAATCCGCCACAACGACTGTTAGACAAGTATCGCAGTTCTGATTTGCCTATCGAATTGTCTTATTATTATGCGATGTGTGAATGGTTTGATGAAACCTGTGGGCAGTTGATGAGTCATCTGGATGAAAAAGGTCTCACAGAAAATACCATCGTGGTGTATGTCACCGATAACGGCTGGATTCAATACGTGCCCGAAACGGATCAGGAACGCCAGAAAATGAAACGGCGTTTTCGGTACGCTCCCAAATCGAAACGGAGCCCCTATGATGGCGGAATTCGGACCCCCATCATGTTTCGCTGGCCGGGAAAAATTAAACCGGCCGAGTATGATACACTGGTCAGCAGCATTGATATCGCACCCACTCTGCTTGCAGCTGTCGGCCTGAAACCGTCCCGGGAAATGCAGGGGATCAACTTACTGGAGGTAATGCGCCAGGACGGGAAAACAGACCGTGATGCTCTGTTTGGTGATATTTATGAGCACGATATGATCGATATCGACGATCCTGCTTCCAGCCTGAAATACCGCTGGTGCGTCCAGGGAGACTGGAAGGCAATCTTTCCGAGTTCGCGGCTGAAAGAGGAAAAAGTGGAATTGTACAACATCACCGCAGATCCCTTCGAGCAGCAGAACCTGGTTTCGGAGAATCCTGAAAAAGCCAGGCAGCTTTTGAAACTGACAGACCAGTGGTGGGATCCAGGTGCCCATTAGGGTGCATCACAATAGGGGCTCTCAGTCTGTTATACCCGGTTCAGATTGCCCTGAAGACGCTCCAGTAAAACGGGCCACAGTCTAAGTGCAAATGATAGAAAATCAGAGCAGCCCGTCGCTGGACTGCTCTGATTTCTTTGCCACTTTTAAAGAACAGGAAAGTCAGACTTCACCTGGTTTCCTTTTTCACTCACATCTCCTGGACAGACCAGTCGAATCGACGGTGTCGATTTAATTGTGAGATCATAAGGCTACCTGGGATGTTCTTTAATGACGATGGTGGCGTCGTCCACCATGCCAGTGTCCTGTCTGGTGATAGTCATAGTGACCTGGTACGTAATGATAATGGTTTCTGTGGCGCTGGAAGCCACCGGGATGATAGTCATAATGGCTGGTATCATGCCAGAATGAGTGACGGCGTCCATGATAATAAGGGGTGCGGTTATAGCCCCGGTTTCCATAATACCCGCCAAAACCATTACCCAGAGTAATTCCGAAATTCACGCCACCAGCTTGAGCCGTGGATGTCGTTCCCACGAATGCCAAACCTGCGAATGCGACACAAATGATCAATAATTTTTTCATCTCTCTATTCCTTAAAAGAAATCACAGTCTTGTTTGATTTTCACGACCGCTTTTGAAAGATGTTAAAAAGCAGGGATTGTGCCAATTAAACGGGAAATGCTGTAAGTGGCTTTTAGGATTGGCTTTAATGAAAATGACGCTAATCAGGATAAAGTAGAGTGTGCGCTCAAAATGATAAAAGTGACATCGTTTTGATGATTGTTTGCCGACCGTTTTCGGCAGAAAGCTGCAGATGGCAATTCCGTCAGAGGCTTTAAGGGTCAGCCATTGGTGCGAATGGTCATGGCTTTAATCGGAGCCAGCAGGCGACTGAAGTCGCGGACCCGGTCCATGGTCATCGAGATTTCTTCCTGCAGTTTCTCGGTATGGGATCCATATCCCAGACGCCTGGCAAGGAACTCGAACTCTTCCTGATCTTGAGGCGGGACTGTTAAATCCTTTGCGTTGCCTCGGACCATACGCAGTGCATCGATGAGCCTGCGAAGGAAGATATAGGCATTGCGAAGTTTTACGTAATCATCAGGACTGATCAATCCCAGTTCTTTGAGCGCGTCAATCCCTTCCAGTGTATTCGTGGTTCGTAAGCCTGGATTCCGATGACCATAGGTAATCTGCATGCCCTGGATCAGGTATTCACAATCAACGAGACCACCATCGCCGAGTTTGGCATTAATGGTCCCTCCTTTGACGAGTTGCTGAATCTGCTTCTCGCGCATGGCGAGCATCGCTGCGACATCGAATGGTTTCCCGCCATAGATAATGGTGTCCCGCATGCGGACAATCTGGTTTCCGAATTCTTCATCGGCGGCAATCGGGCGCAGTTTAACCAGTGCCTGTCTTTCGTAAGGCCAGGCGGCTCCTTCATGAGAAAAGTAACTCTGAAATGCTTCGGCTGAAACGGCCAGACTGCCTGCCTGACCATAAGGTCGCAGACGAAGGTCAATCTGAAAAATGCCTTCGCTTCTGGTCTTGATCATCTTACTGAATTTTTCGACCAGCTTCAGGTAGTATTCATTATTGGTGATGATTTCAGGTCCGGTGGTCTGCCCGGAACCTTCGTAGATAAACATCAGCTCAATATCCGAGGCGAAGCCCAGTTCGCGACCGCCACACTTACCCAGTGCGCAGATGGAAATGCGACAGGGATCTTCCGTTTCCAGTTGAGGAACTCCATACCGTTCTTTCAGTTGCAGATCGCAGATTTCGTAGGCACCCTGGACGACGACTTCCGCGACATCGGTCAGTTCATCGGAAAACTGACCGAATTCAGAGATATGCCCCAGGATATGACGCATGTCGGTCCGCAGCATGGCACGATCTTTGAAGGCGTTCAGGCGTTCCTGCTGATCTTCCGGCGAAGATGCTTCTGCCAGTTCCCGTGCGAGTTCGGCTTTTAACTCTGCGAAGGTGATACGGGTTTTTAATTCTTCCACATTGGCAACGACCGGGAAAAGATTCGAATGCTGCAGACGCAGGAAGTCTTCCCAGAGGAAATCACTTACGCCCAGCAGCCTGGCCAGCGCGCTGAGTACGCTGGTGCGTTCGAGTGATGAAATCTCTTCGACCCAGTTTGGCTGTTTAAACAAGTGCTCCAGGAATTCACGGAAATGCAGTAAGGCTGCTTCCGGATTGGGTGAGCGAGGCAGCAGATGCGTGAAATGTTTGATGAGTACGATTGCCGCCCGCAATCCCTGTTGTTGCGCTTCGGCACTGATTTTTTCCCCTTTGTCATCCGTAACATACAGGACATCGCTGACTTTGGTTCCTTCTGAATCAATGACCATTCTGGCGATATCGATGCCACTCATGGAGAGCGCATTGGTCAGTTCATAAAGGAAGCCAATCGTGTCTTCAGACTGAATTCTTAAAATGGTGTAGCGAGGGTCCGTGTCATTATCCAGTTCAATATCGACGGGATACAACATCTGGCTGGCCTGGGGCAGATCGTGCAGGGCTGCCGCGACCCGCTTGGCCAGTTCTCCCACAGCTTCCTGGGTTTTTCCGGTTTCTACTTTATGCAGCAGTTCTGTCAGGTCATTTTTATAGCTGGTCCAGACGGATGGCTGGACGGCTTCATCAGATGCTTTGACATCAAGTACGATCACGAATTTCCGGGTACTTTTCGATTTCTCACTGGGCTTGGAAGCACGGCCTTGCGAGGAAGCAGCAGGCTTGACCTTCTGATTGGTAAACAGGTGCCCCTGTTGAATATCAAAGCCGTAGACAAACAGCAGGCCACAGATCAGGGACAGGTCGCCGGTCTGGTCGAAACCCACCATGGTGAGGCGTAACTGATTGTCCGGAATCTTTTCTGTTTGAAGTTCTACATTGTTGCTTTCGCTCAGCTTGCGTGCCATCTGGCTGTGTTTTTCGATTTCCGCTTCGTTAAACACTTTTGTGTACGAGGCAGCCATCATGCCGATCGGATTGCTTTCCTGCTCGGACTGCGCCGCATGCGGACCGGAATCGGACGGGGAATCATAGATATACTTTTTGAAGATGTTTCGTACGGCTTTACGATGTTGTTCGTAATATTGAACGAGCTGCTGACCTTCCTGAAAATCGAGTCTTCGGGCGAGGTATGCCAGTTCCCGTTCATCGGTGGGCATGCGATGTTCCTGGTTATAATGCATCAACTGCAGTGCGTGTTCAATTTTCCTGAAAAAGACATAACCGCTGGTCAGGTGCCGATATTCGTCTGCCTGGATCAGACCGTGGTCAACCAGCCTGACCAGTCCATCGAGTGTGTTGATACTGCGAATGGAGGGATGCCTGGCGCCATTGGCCATCTGCAGATATTGCGTGGTAAATTCCACATCACGGATGGAGCCTTTTCCCGATTTGACTTCTCCCCAGTCTTTACCTTTCTTTTTCAGTTCCGCTTCAATGCGTTGCTTCATTTCCAGAACGTTTTTGCGCACTTCTTCCGGCTCGGAGTTAAAAATCTGTGGTTCAATGCGTCGAAAGAAATCAATTCCCAGGTTCTGGTTGCCCGCTATCACACGTGCTTTAAGCATGGCCTGCTTCTCCCACAGGCGACCATGCCGGGCGAAATAATCGACGTAGGCATCAACCGTGGTGACCAATGCTCCCGATCGACCCCAGGGACGCAGACGCATGTCAACGCGATACAAAAAACCTTCTGACGTGGATTCCATCAGTGATTTGATCAGGCGTTGCCCGAGTTGCCAGTACTGTGTGGAGTTGTCACCTGCGATAAAAACGAGGTCAATATCCGAGCTGTAGTTTAACTCTTCTCCTCCGAGCTTCCCGAACGCCAGCACTGCAAAGTCATCGAGCGGGAGATTCATTTCTTCAGACAGAATCGTCAGACAGGTCTGCACCAGGCCGTCAGCCAGCAGTGAAAGCTGAACGGTGATGTTTTTCAGGTCCATCAGCCCAAAAGTGTCGCAGGCGCCGATGCGCAGGAGTTCCCACCGCTGAAACCGGCGTAAGATATCAAAAATATCCGCTGTGGATCGCTCTTCCTGCCGTGCTGCCGCCATCGCTTCCGAATAAAACTGCTGCTGGCTTTTGAATTCAGCAATCCGGTTATAACGGGTCAGTCGTTCCAGGTAGTCCGGGTTTTTCAGCAGGATCTCTGTGAGAAACTGGCTGCCGACAAACAGCCTGACCAGTATTTCAACGGCGCGAGGGTTGTGCGTGAGAAAATTCAGCATCACCTCTGGTTCAGAGACGCTGTTGATGAAACGCTCAAAATTGATGAGTGAACCGTCGGGGGTGGCTGCATCTGTCAGTGCCTGTAACAGGGTCGGCAGGATGAGTGTCAGCTCTTTGCGGATGCCTTCCGAGGTACACATCTCGCGAATGCGGGTTAACGCACGCTCAGGGTCGGTAAAACCAATTCCAGCCAGCATCTGCTGCACTTCCGGATCTGTGACGGGAAGTTGCTGGTCCAGTAGTTTTTCTGCATTGGAAAAGTACACGGGTTTATTCATAAAAACGGCAGAACCTGCTGTGTGAGAGAGACCTGGTATTTCAGGATTCGAATAAATTCAGGGAACAGAATTTTGCGAGGCTGCTGCAACTGCGGTGGAAAATTGAGCTCACAAAAAACCTGTGATGTGTCAGGCAGTATTATAAAGCCGATGTCGGCTCAAAAGAAGGTTCTCCTCTGTTGAAATTAGACGAAATCAGCTGGTTCAGTGGTTCCAGAATGCATCACATTTAACCATCGCGTCGCTCAATCTAGTATAATACTCGGCTCAAATGCCCCTGAAGATGCGACAGTAAAACGGGACACAGTCTGAACAGTGGGAAGTTCTTTCAAAGCAAGTATTACTGAATCGAGTTGCTTTTCGGGTTTGATTATTTTACCCTGATTTAAGGTGTTGTTGGTGTTTCAGCAGAACCATGCTGTGTGTTCCTGTTTTCAGAATCAGAAGAAAAATCATGATCGAGCCCGATTTCCTCAGCCGTCGTCAATTCCTCTCAAACTTGATCGCCGCCGCCGGTTCCACTGCTCTGGCCGGGTTTGCCTTCGCTGATAAATCTGAGTTCCCTCCGACACGTGTAATTACCAGGGGGCCGCGGCACCACTGGTTTGGTTATTATGACAAACTGCAATTTGATCCTTCCAGTCGCTATGTTCTGGGAATGGAAGTCGCGTTTGAACATCGTTCACCGAAGGCTGATGATGTAATCAAGGTCGGGATGGTCGATCTGCAGGATCAGGATCGCTGGATCGAACTGGGAGAATCATCCGCCTGGAACTGGCAACAGGGATGCATGTTGCAGTGGTTGCCCGGATCAGATTCTAAAGTCATCTGGAACGATCGAGAGCAGGGGCAGTTTGTCAGCCGCATTCTGGATGTGAAAACCGGGAAAGGTCGAACGATTGCTTCCCCCGTTTATTCTGTAAGCCCCGATGGAAAGACAGCAGTCACACCCGATTTTCGCAGAATTCAGGACGTCCGCCCTGGTTATGGTTATCCCGGTTTTCCCGATCCTCATTTTAAAGATCTGGCTCCCCAGGACTCCGGGATTTTCAAGGTGGATCTCGAAACGGGAAAAAAAGAACTGATTCTGACGCTGGAGGAAATTGCCCGCACCGGAAATATCCCCAGGCAGCAGCCAGACATCAAACATTACTTCAATCATTTACTGTTCAGTCCGGATGGTTCCCGCTTTATCACACTGCACCGCTGGCAGTACCCCAATGGCAAACGTCTTTCCAGAATGATAACAGCGAATCTGGATGGCAGCGATGTGCGGGTGGTTGTGGATAACGGATTCGTCTCACACTTTATCTGGCGTGATCCTGCTCATATTCTGACACAGTCGAAAGCAACCCCCGATAGCCCCAGTTGGGGTGATTTTCTGGTGAAAGATGAAACGCAGGGCAAACTGCAGGAAGTCGGAAAAGGGGTGCTGGATCAAGGCGGGCATCTGAGTTATCTGCCGGGCAATGAATGGATCCTGAATGATACCTATCCCAAAGGGAAAGAGCGGATTCAGACTCCCCACCTGTATCATGTTTCCTCGGGAAAACGGATTGATCTCGGCCACTTTCATTCCCCCGCCCTCTATACCGGTGAATGGCGGGTCGACACCCATCCCCGTTTCAGCCCGGATGCGAAGTATGTCTGTATCGACAGTCCTCATAAAGAGGAAGGGCGTCAGCTGCATTTAATCGATATCTCAGGGATCGTCGGTCAATCCTGAATGCAGGGTTGAGGCGGGCGTTTATTCAGCTGCAGTTTTCTCTTTGGATGTCGGCTCGGGAGACTCGGCGGGGAGAGCTTCGTATGAGATATCCAGCTGGTAGAACTTATTACGGGTCAATGCACGTTCGAGCGCCCCGGTATCCACGGTGCTTCTGTTCTTGAAGGAAATCTCTTTTTTATTGGGGTTGAACTGGATCGATTTCGGATCAACCCACACAAAGCCCTTCAGGCTGCGTTGAACTGATTCTTTAAGATCATCACCGCCGTAGACTCCATAAAGGATGATGTATTTCAGTTTTTCGTCGGGACCCGCAGGAGACTTCACTTTCGTCGCCGAGGAACTGTCACCCGCCACACTGTATGTATCGCTGGAATTCAGGTCGGCTTCGGTCAGTACCATTTTCTGTTCTGAAACAAAGAAGCCTGCCTGATTCAAGGCCCGTTCCACAGGACTGGTGAGTTCGTCCAGACCTTCAGTTCCTTTCACGCTGAGATAGATCCATTCCTGCGTCATGTTGATTTTCAGGGAGTCGGGGACATATCGCTCAATCTGTCTCAGCTCTGCCTCTGCAATTTTAGGCGAAGTAATCCTGTTGAACCGGATCCGGTTGAGATTGCGGATATGAAACGTGAGAGGACTGGTGCCACGCATGCCTGCTTCTGGATCATATACGTACTCTTCGACAGAAGTCGGCTTGGTAGAGAGTTTGAAGTCTTCTGTGAAAAATGCTTCCACAAACTGGCTGGAGAAATTTTCAGGAAGGGTGCCAACAAAATCGAAGCGGAACGTCATGTTTTCCAGGTCAATCTTTTCTGTCCCTTCCTTGTAGCCAGTGACAATATCTTTCAGAGAATTTTGTGATTTGGATTCCAGCGATTCTTTCCAGAACTGTTTACTATTCTCCTGTTTGTCATCTTCAAAAATCTTTGAATAGAATTTGGGGAATTCAAGTATCTGAAAAGTGGCCGTTCGCCGGGTAAGATCCATTCCTGGTAAAACGGTTTTATTTACAGGTTTGTCTGTTTCTGTCGCTGCCATTTTTGAGTCCGGCTTCGATTCTGCTGACTGAGCCACAATCTTTTTGATCCAGGCGATGCCTTTCGGAATCCCTTCATCAATCATAGGCTGATAATGATCGGCTCCTTTACTGATGACAAATTCCACCGGTGTTCCCTGTACTGTCAGCGCGGTGGCAAATTTGTGAGCATTTTCAAAAGAGGTGACCGGATCTTGCGGGGAGTGAAACAAAAATACGGGACACTTCAGTTTTTTGATGTGGGTCTGTGGAGAACTGAGACGGATGAAACTTTCGACGTCAGGTAAAATCGGTTTGATATCAGCCAGGTGGTCTGCAAAGCTTTTCTGCAGGTCCACAGAGGGCGCATAAGCCAGACAGCCTTTAATTTTGGGGTAATGTTCCGCAAACAACAGGGCCAGCGTACCCGCAGAACTGTGACCGGCTATGAAGATATTTTCTTTGTCAATGCCTGGAATGACTGAGTGCGCTTCGATAAACGCGTGCAGACAGTTGGCCATTCCCGCCTGGCTTATTTTGAATTGATCAAAGGCAATTCGATATTGGGTATTGGTGGAATTTTCCCGATTCCAGAGATCACCATCGATTGAGAAGGTTACGACGGCAAAACCCGCTTTGACATAGGGTTCATGTTCAGGATTCGGAATCAGGTCATGCGGATCAATGGCCATGCCACTTAACAGGTTTGAGCCTGCCGGAGGAATCAGGACACAGGGAACGGGAGAAGCAGGATCATGACCAGGGGGGAGATACACCCTGAAATGCATGGTGCTGCCTGCAATCTCTTTCCCATTCGTATTTTTCATACGCAAGACTTCATAGACTGTTCCGGCGGAGGACGTTTTCTTTTGAGTATAAACACCACTGCCGCTCACCCCCCGTTCCCGCCAGGTCATGGGCATGGGGTCGACCCGGTTCAAATCAAAATTATAAGTCGGAGTCTTCGGGGAACTGGAAGTGCTTCTTCTGTTTAAGGGATTTGGATCGGAATTGAAGGGATTCTCGTTGGCAGCGTTGCGCTGGTTGAAATGATCGCCAATATCGGGTTCCGGAGCTGCTGCAATATTATTGCTGTGCCGATTCTTAAATAGACCCACTGATGAATTCGTGCCGAAAAAAATAGTACCGAGACACAGAACCAGTCCCATCAGGAAGTTCATGACATGCGTTTTGGTGTATTCATAAGATATGATTGCGTAGAAATAGCTGTAAAAAGGTACGAAAAGACAGATGATGAGTTGAAGCGCACTCTCCCTGGCTGCGACGTATAATATTCCTAAATTCCCGACAGCGATGTAAATGATACCAATGAGGAGAGAGGCAAGTTGAGCGAGGGTCGCTAAATGATGTCCGAGGACAGCCAGGATCAGGTTTGACAGGATCAGAAAGACAGCCAGTCCGGTTAAAAAGGGAGAGAAGCCATAATCGCTGATGGAAAAATCAGAAGTGGATTTCTGCTTTTTCTGTTTGGGTTTTGACGATGTTTTCTTTGGCTTCGGCCTGGCTGCTGGTCCGCCACTCAGATCCTCTTCCCAGTCGTCAAAGTCGTCGTCGAACAGGCTGGAAGTAGATTCGCTTTCGTCATCAAAGAACTCATCTGCGAGACTCGAAGGTTTCGATTTCTTCTTTTTCGCACTCGACCTGATCGAGGCTGGTTCGGGAATGACGAAAGGAGTTTCGCATTTGGGGCATTTCACTTTTTTGCCAAATGCCGATTTACTTTTAATTTTGAAGGAAGCCTCACAGTGCGGGCACTTGATCGAGAGCGGATTTACCATGAAAGCATCTTTGTCGTGTCAGTATGAATAGTGGTGAGGCTGAGCAGATTCACTCAGATCAGAGGTATAAATTCTACTGATTGCCAGTACATGAAGCAATTTGTATCTGCTCAATTGTCCGAGAAAACGGGTTAGACGGTCTCCCGAGTTACTGTAATGCCTCACTGAGCATTTAGACCGGGTAGCATCAATTGAGAGACACGATGCTTAATGTGATGCCCTCTGGAATATCTGAAATTACGAATCCGATTTCGGACCAGGTTCTGTGAGAGCCTTCTTCAGCTCGTGTACTTCCCTTTTCAGTTCGTGAATTTCGTGTCTCAGTTGCTGGAGCGATTCCTGTACTTCACGGTGGAAACCTTGCTCAGGAGGGGGCATGCGTTCCAGTTGCTGCTGCAGCAACTGGTGTTGTTCATCTGCTTTGCGGTGAACCTGTTCCGCCAGTTCCGGAAGCCCGGTATCCTGCAGCTGTTCTGCGACGGCATGCAGTTTCAGTATCCGGTGTCGTTGCTGGTCCACGTGGCGCTCATGCTCACGCTGCATGACGTAATGAGGTTCTCTCTGGCGCTCCTGAGTCTGCTGGCGTCGTGGTTGTGTTCTTCCCCGCTCAGGACGACGTGCTTGCGCACGAGATTCTTTTCTCTCAGCTTCTGCTTCGAGATAACGGTCGATTGCCTGTGCCATAGATTCCTCTGAGACCCGGGCAGCGGGCTCTGCTTTAACACTGGTTTCCAGGGCAATGGGAGAATCTTTACTAAGCAGACTGGCAAGCACAAGGATGACGAGAATAGCTGTGAGCGTCGATTTCATGGTTCGCAGTTCCTGTGGCTTCGAGGGATGAAACGAGAAAGTGTCCTGTCAACTTCACGTCATCATACCTGCCCGTGAACAGAGAGTCGAGAAATTCAAACGGCTTTGTCACAGGTCGACTGTGCAGATAATGTCGGAGATCTGAAAGCTTTCAGGCAGAACGCTGACGGACCTGTGCACTCAGCAGGCTCTGGTATTGCGGGCAGGAATCAACGAGAACGTGATGTGGTCCGGTAGCGACAACCTTTCCGGAATCCATGACGACGATCCGGTTCGCAAATTCCAACAGGCTTTGACCGACAGAATGCGTGATGATGAATACGGTTCTGCCGGGCGCAAACTCTCTCAACGCCTTATGAATCAGGATTTCGCTCTGCGAATCGATGGCGGAAGTCGCTTCGTCCAGAATCAGAATGTCCGGATTTCGGAGGATCGCTCGTGCGAGCGCAATGCGCTGTCGCTGTCCGCCGGAGAGTTCATGACCTTTCTCTCCCACGTTGTAGTGCAGGCCGTCTGGCAACTGTTCGGCAAACTGCAATACATGTGATTTTTTTGCGACGGATTCGATTTCCAGTCGGGAAGCATTCGGTCGACCGTAACGGATGTTTTCGAGAATCGAATCATCAAACAGCATGGTTTCCTGGGAGACCACCCCGATATGATTTCGCAGATCCTTCAGGCGGATATCCCGGATATCAACTTCATTGATAAAGATGTTCCCTTTGTCAGGGTCATAAAACCGGGGGAGCAGATTGACGAGTGTTGATTTACCGGAGCCGTTTTCGCCCACGACGAGTACGACTTCACCTGCATTGATTTCCAGGTTGACGCCATCCAGGATCGGTTCGTTATTGCGGGTCGATTCTTTACGCTGGGCGTAAGTGAAGTCAATCTTGTTGAATTTAACGGTCTGCACTTCCGCAGGGAAACGTTGCGGTTCATCAGTTTCCTTGACCAGGGTTTCACGGTCGATGATCTGGAAAATCCGTTCCAGGGCAGCAGCTGTTTTTTTCAGTTTTGAATAGACAGAAGACATTTTGCGGGCAGGATCGGAAATCCCGGCCAGCAAGGCGTACATCATGGAAAGTGTGGCGATATCCATGGGAGTTGAGGAGAGCTGGATCCCCCAGATTTCCGTCTTTTGACGCAGCACCAGGTAAGAGCCGGGAATCAAAGCGATAAAGATGGCCATCAGACCCAGCATTTCCGTGGTGGGGCTGGTCAGCGAATCGATGCGGAGAATTCGGAGTGCTTTCTTGAAGAACTCTTTATTCTCATGATGAAAGCGGTTGCGATGCTTACGGGCGCCGTTAAACGCAATGATGACTTTGGAGCTTTCGAATGACTCTTCCAGTGTTTTGTAAATCCGGGACATGCTCTCCATCATTTTCTGGCTGGCATGTTTCAGCGTTTTACCGATTTTGTAAAACACAATCGCAATCAGGGGTGCAAACACAAACGAGAGCAGCGTGAGTCTCCAGTTGACCAGGAAGGCAAAAATAATACAGGCCAGCGCCTTCAGCGGTTCCCGGACAATTTTCCCTCCCATCAGAGTGAGACCCTGGGAGAGCTGCTGCATATCGAAAGTGAACCGAGACATCAGCGATGCCGTACCTTCAGAGGAGATACTCTGATAATCCAGGTCGAGTACTTTTCGAAAGCATTCCTTGCGGATGGCCATCGTCACCAGTTCTACGACCCCGCCCACCATGACATCCTGCGTGAAGATAAAGATGCCTTTGATGAAAGTGGTAATCAGCAGCACTCCCAGAATTAATGCGAAAGTGTCAAACTGATCTTCGGGGATACGGCTGATGACGTTTGTCTGGATCCACTTGAGCACGAGCAGTTTTTGCGAAGCCGAGTTCAGCTTGGTCTGCTGACGGGTATGCTCACTCAGCAAATCGACGGGGGCGGCTGCCAGATCCGTTTGTGTGAGTGTGGTGTCAGGTTTGATTTCTTCAGAATTCACATTCGGATTCTGGGACTGAATCGAATTCGAGAGGTCCTTCAGAACTCTTGATTTATCCTGAATGGTATTTTCTTTTTCACTGATCTGCTCCTGTACATATCCGCCCAGGGTTTCCCCTTGCAGCAGAACCTTGACTACCAGGAAGGTGACGGAAAGATTCGCCCCCCAGAGGACCGCGACCATGATCGCAAAAAAGAAGGAAACGACCAGTCTTTTACGGTAAGGCCAGACATATTGTATTAATCGCGTAAAACTGTTCACAGGATTCACTCTAGTCTATGAGTAAGGTGGTGTTGCTCTAAGTCTATAATGTGCCGTTAGATATGTTCTTTTAACTGGTGCCGGGATCAGGCATTTCACGAGATCGGGACCGGCCGAAACCCGATGAAATCCGTGAATTAAACTAGGAATTGCAAATCAGGTCCAGACGAGATTTTAGGATCCGCGCATCTGGACAATTTGTCAGCGGGCTCATGCAGCTGAAAGCGTCTGTAATTGTGATGAGAAATGCGAACTAATTCCGGTTCTGGCGTGTCGTGGAAAGAGGCATTTTGTGAAAATTGTGATATGCTGCCAGCCGGCGGTCTGCGGACCTCATTCTCTGCTACTACAATTCCGGCGATTGTATTCTGCGCTCAACTATCTTGAATCGGATTGTACCGAATGGACTCCTCGTCCTTTGAAAATAAGAATGGCTCTGTGAGCCCGGGAAGTTTACGTGAACTGGCGAACGTAGCGATCCCCCTGGTGCTGAGCTGTGGTTCGCTGTCGATTATGCATGTGGTAGACCGGATCTTCCTGTCCTGGTGGTCAACCGAAGCAGTGGCTGCTGCGTTACCTGCCGGCATGATTCAATGGGCCATCATGTCGATTGCGATGGGGATGGCGACCTATGTGAATACGTTTGTCGCGCAGTACGAGGGGGCAGGCCAGAAGCAGTATGTTTCTGAATCCGTCTGGCAGGGATTTTATGTGGCGCTGATCTGGGGGGCCATCCTGTTGCTGGGCATCCCTCTTTCCACCAGTATTTTTCACTGGATTGGTCATGCTGCTGAAATCCAGGTCCTGGAAGTCGATTATTTTTCGATACTCTGTCTGGGTTCCGGTCCCGCATTAATTTCGACTGTGCTCTCTTGTTTTTATACAGGTCGCAGTAAAACGATGGTCGTCATGTGGGTGAACCTGGCAAGTGTACTCGTCAATATGGTTCTGGATTACCTGCTGATCTTCGGGGCAGGACCAGTCCCTGCCATGGGAATCAAAGGGGCCGCGATCGCGACCGTACTGGCGAATGTAGCGACCATGGTTTTTTATGCTGTGATCATCTTTGCCAGGCATGAAGCCCGCGAGTATGGCTTACTCAATCATTATCACTGGAATCAGAGTCTGCTGCTGCGATTGATTCGCTACGGGTTTCCCAATGGAATGTTGTTTTTCGTCGATATAGTCGGGTTCACCCTGTTTGTGGTTCTGGTCGGACGAATTGGAAAGATAGAACTGGCGGCGACGACGATTGCTTTCAATCTGAATTCACTGGCATTTGTGCCGATGATGGGAGTCGGTACGGCTGTGATGACGCTGGTTGGCAAACGCATTGGCGAGGGTCGACCTCAACTGGCCGTGACAACCACATGGAAAGCGTATATCGTCTCGACTTTATATATGATCATTTTTGCTGTCATCTATGTAGGCTTGCCGGAATTATTACTCAGACCCTACCAGCCGGAAGTCATGACGGAAGAGTTTCAACAGGTCAAGCAGATGACGATCGTCCTGCTGCGATTTGCCGCCCTGTTTTCATTATTCGACGCGTTAGCAGTCGTCTTTGGCTCAGCGATCCGCGGCGCCGGGGATACCCGCTTCTGCATGATCTATTCACTGGTCACAGGGTGGACCATCATGGTCATTCCCACGTTTCTGATCTGGAAATACGCAGACGAAAAGATCTTTGGCAGCTGGACTGCCTGTACGGCGTATATTGGCGTATTGGGATTTGGGTATCTGATCCGCTTCCAGGCAGGGCACTGGAAAAAGATGCGGGTCATTGAAGATCACTTTACGACTGTTGAAGTTGAACTGCAGGAGCAACCCATTCAGGAAGCGTTGTCCTGACTCAGCGGCGGAGATTCCAGTGCTCCGTCTCATATTTTTCCTGCACCAGTTGCTGCACACGTTCGAGTGGCAATTCGGGTTCCGGTTCAATTGCCTGCCAGGTTTCGATCAGCGAGTCTCTGAGCAGAGTGGGGCTGATATCATAGTTGGTGACAAATTCCAGATGATCGCGCTGCGATCGATATTCGGGTTCCCGTTCAGGACTGGTTAAATACCGGGGAATGCGATCGAGATCAAAGTCATAGAGAATCGTGCCATGATGCAGGAGCGTGGTGGTTAACCACCGCTGGGAATTCCCGGAAAATTTGTGTCCCTCCACGGTCAGATCACTGATGCCACGTACTTCGACATTCAGTTCCGGTCTGAGCCGGTTGAGAGTTCCCGAAATACGGTTCAGAATTTCTCGCGTGGTGGCTTCGATGCCGGCCAGATGCTGCTCGGCTGTGATGCGCAGAAACAGCGAATAAATGAAACACCCCGGTCCCAGCAGCACGGTCCCCCCGCCGGTACAGCGACGGAGAACCGGGATCCTGTCCTGCTGGCAGGCAGACTGATTCACATTTTCTGCGACCTGATTTGAGCTGCCCAGGATGACCGCGTATTGATCGATTTCCCAGATTCTCAGGCAACCCCGGGAATCCTGCTGATTGATCTGATACAACAGGCTTTCGTCGAGCGCCAGATTTTCCGCAGGAGTGGAGAGCGTCGTGTCGGAAAAGTGACAGCGGGAATCAGACATCTCAGAAATTGAGAGCCCGTTTATCTACGGCCAGTGCTGCTTCTTTGACGGCTTCAGCCAGCGTCGGGTGGGCGTGGCAGCAGCGGGCGATATCTTCACTGCTGGCACCAAATTCCATGGCGACAGCACACTCGGCAATCAGGTCCCCGGCACGAGGCCCAAGGATGTGAACCCCCAGGACACGGTCCGTCTGCTTATCCGCCAGCATCTTGACTTTGCCTTCTGTCTGACCCATGGCGCGGGCACGACCGTTGGCGATGAAGGGAAAGGTTCCTTTACGGTATTCGATGCCTTCCTCTTTCAGCTGTTCTTCGGTTTTACCGACGGCGGCGATTTCCGGATTGGTGTAAGCGACACTGGGAATGGCATCGTAGTTGACGTGTCCATAACCTGTGACCAGACGTTCGGAAAATGCGACTCCTTCGTCTTCTGCTTTATGAGCCAGCATGGCGCCGCCGATGACATCACCAATAGCGAAGATGCCTTTGACGGCGGTTTCGTAGTGGGCGTCGACCGGGATAAAACCCCTTTTATCCAGGGCAATCCCGATTTCTTCCAAGCCCAGGTTTTCCGTATTCGGACGTCGTCCCACCGCGACGAGAACTCGGTCGCAGCGAATCGATTTGGCGTCTGCGATTTCGACATCACAGGTCTTTTTGTTGGCTTTCACGCCGGTGACGCGGCAGCCCAACTGGAATTCGATCCCCTGTTTTTCGAAGATCTTCAGTGCCTCTTTAGCAATTTCCAGGTCGGTGGTGGGCAGGATGCGATCCAGGTATTCCAGCACGGTAACCTTCGCTCCCAGTCGACTCCAGACGGCTCCCAGTTCCAAGCCAATCACACCGCCGCCAATGACGACAAGATGCTTGGGAACCTGCTCGTAGGCGAGGGCTTCGGTACTCGTCCCCACGCGATCGCCGTCGAGTTCGATTCCCGGTAACGTGGAAGGTTCACTGCCGGTGGCAATCAGAATGTATTTGGCTTCCAGTTCGGTTTTTTCGTCACCATTATCAACAGAGACTTTTCCTGGCGCTGTAATAGTGGCATGCCCCGTGTAACGGGTGATTTTGTTTTTCTTGAACAGGGAATCAATGCCGCCGCCCATGGTTTTGACGGTCCGGTCTTTCTGACTCAACATTTTATCCAGGTCGAGCGACAGCGAACCGACGTTGATGCCACGATCTTTGAATGAGTGTTCTGCTTCTTTATACAGCTCACTTGATTCGAGCAGCGCTTTACTGGGAATACAGCCGACTCGCAGACAGGTGCCACCGAGCATGCGTTCTTTTTCGATACAGGCGACATTCAAACCCAGTTGTGCAGCACGGATCGCTGCAATATATCCACCGGGGCCAGCACCGATAATAACCAGATCGTGGTTCATTTTCTCATTTTCCTGCAGTGGCAGGAACCCTTTCCAAGCCTCTTAAGATGTGCGTTTGATTCTCAGACTTCCATCAGCATGCGTGATGGTTCTTCCAGGACTTCTTTGAGTCGTTTGAGGAAGACCACGGCTTCCCGGCCATCGACGACACGGTGATCGTAAGTCAAAGCGATATACATCATGGGACGAATCACGACCTGTCCGTTGATGGCGACAGGGCGATCCTGGATTCCATGCATGCCCAGCACGCCACTTTGAGGCGGGTTCACAATCGGAGTGGAGAGCAGGGAACCGTACACGCCACCATTGGTAATCGTGAAGGTGCCTCCCTGAAGTTCTTCGAGGCTGATTTTGTTTGCTTTGGCGCGTTGCCCGAAATCATTGATTTTGAGTTCGATGTCTGCAAAGCTGAGTCGTTCGGCGTTGCGCAGAATCGGGACGACCAGACCTTTACCACCGCCGACGGCAATGCCGATGTCATAGTAGTTCCGGAAGACCAGGTCGGTACCGCGAATTTCGGCATTGATTTGTGGATACTGGTTCAAGCCATCCACGACCGCTTTGACGAAGAAGGACATGAAGCCCAGTTTGACATCATATTTCTTGAGGAACATGTCTTTGTACTGAGACCGCAGTTCCATGACCGCCGACATATCCACTTCGTTGAATGTAGTCAGCAGGGCTGCGTTGGACTGGGCTTCGACGAGGCGCTCCGCAATTTTCTTACGGATCGGACTCATGGGGACAATTTCTTCTTCGCGGAAAGCACCATTGTCTGAGGTGCCGGGCTCCTGGTAGCTGAGGGCATCCTCTTTCAGAATGCGACCTCCCGGTCCGGTCCCTTTGACGTCGCCGGGACTCAACCCTTTTTCCGCCATCACGCGAGCCGCTGCCGGCATGACCCGTTCGCCAGATCCCGTAGAAGATTTCTTGTCAGTAGCTTTCTTGTCAGAAGCGGGAGCAGACGCGGATTCGGTTTTGGCCGGGCTCTTTTCCGGTGCCGGGTCTTCCGCTCCTTCGGGGCGTTCTGCTTCTTCCAGGTAGCCGATGACTTCACCGACGGCTGCCATCTCCCCGGTTTTCTTCAGAATTTCGATGATAATCCCATCCAGTGGGGCGGGCACATCGAAAGTGGCTTTATCGGTTTCGAGCTCGACAATTTCACTGTCCTGAGCGACCCATTTTCCTTCAGCAGCGTGCCAGGCTCCGATTTGAACTTCGGAGATGGACTCCCCTACCGAGGGAACTTTAATTTCAACAGACATCGGACACAATACTCCAACCGAGTCACGGGGAAAAAACGTATGTTTTCAGACTTATTTCAGATGTTTTTCTTCCAATTGCGAGCAGCAGTTTCGATTATGACTTCTTAAGAAAGCCAGCACAATTCCCGCGTACAGGGAAGATGATAAACAGGAAAAAATTTTGAACGGAATCAAGCAAAACGGTCAACATTCTGCAAATCAGGCTGATTCCAAAAAAAGACGCTGGTCATTTTATCGGCTTTTCAGCCAGACCAGCGTTCAGTTTATCCCGGTTCACTCATTATCGAACCAGATGGAACAAGTCGTATCAGTCGCATTGCCGGTATCACGAAGAGGGACCCGGAAAACGGTGCCCTTTGGCTTGCGTGTCGACACGATACAGTGAAGTGCGTGCGGTAATGAACAGGCTCGCATTATCTTTCCCGCCAAAAGTCACATTGGCCGGCTTTTCAGGTACTTCGATAATGCCCAGCAGTTTTCCCTCAGGTGAGAAGACCTGCAGACCCAGTGCTGACGTGATATAGAGATTGCCATTCGTATCGATCGTCAGGCCGTCTCCCCCTCTGCCAGGTTCGGGAGTCCCGGGTTCCTGCTTCAGGCTGCAGAAAACGCGACCTTTGCCGATTTTACCGGGCGATGTCACTGGATAAGCCCACATTTCTTTCGACATGCTGGGAATGACATACAGCGTTTTTTCATTGGGAGAAAGAATCACGCCATTCGGGGCTGCCAGATCGTCCACCAGACGTGTGACTTCGCCATCCGCGGCGCGGTAGTAGACGGCGACTTTTCCCTGTGGCAGCGGTTCAGGAGCCCGGAAGTGGGGATCGGTAAAGTAAATTCCGCCCGTCCGATCAATGACGAGGTCATTGGGGGCGTTGAAACGTTTCCCCTTGTATTCTGCTGCCAGCGGGGTGACTTTTTTGTCTTTCAGGCTGATACTGACCAGGCGTCCGTCCATTTCACAAGCCAGCAGGTTGTTTGCACCATCGAGCATCAGTCCATTACAGTGATTGGAGGGCTCCAGAAAAGTAGACAGTTTTCCCTTTGTGTCGACCTGGTAAATTTTATTATCGGGAATATCCGTGAAATACAGGTTCCCCTGCAGGTCAAACGCGGGGCCTTCGGTGAATTTGAAATCCGTAAACAGTTTGACGGGTTTGCTGACAGGACCCACGCCGGGGATTTCGGCCTGGTCTTCCGCCTGCGTCATGTCTGCGGACAGAAAGAGCATCAGTGCCGCTGCAGTCCAGTTCAGTATGTTTTTCATCGGAGACTCCTTGGAGTATAAGTCCAGCAAAATGGGAACATCGATTCTCCCTATTAGAGCCTGTCAGTGGCATAAAATTCAACCATCTGAAGATTCGGATTGCCGTATCAGTGGAAATCGATCCGTGCATGAGAGACACTTGGCGGAGAGAATTACTGCGCGATAAAGTGCTTTAAAGCGTGAATAGAGAGCTTGATGAGAGGTGAAATGTCGATGGATGCCGTTAGGCTGTTAAAACAACTGATTGCCATTCCCAGTGTGAATCCGATGGGCCGCACTGTGACCGGTGATATCTATTTCGAAGGCAGACTGACCCAGTTCTTATGTAATTATTTCGCAGAACTGGGAGTCGAATATGAATCGATTGAAGTCGTTCCCGGAAGAAATAATGTCATAGCACGTACGACACCTAAACCCGGAGTGCCCACGATCCTGATGGACGTCCACCAGGATACGGTTCCCGTAGAGGGGATGATTGTCCCCCCGTTTGAGGGCACGGAAAAAGACGGAAAGATCTATGGTCGCGGCGCCTGCGATGTCAAAGGCAGTATGGCGGCAATGCTGATGGCCTTCACGCGCCTGGTCAAAGACAATCCTCCGAATGCGGCGAACGTGATTCTGTCCTGTACGTGTGATGAAGAAGCGACCGTCAAAGGCATCAATCACCTTGTGCAGCTCTGGGAAAACCCGAGTGGCTTAAGCAAGATTCTGACCGAGCCGCCCGACCTGGGGCTAGTTGCCGAGCCGACGATGCTGGACATTGTCGTGGCGCATCGGGGCGCCACCCGCTGGAAAATCAAAACGAAGGGAAAGGCCTGCCACAGTTCTCAGCCCAACGACGGGGTGAACGCCATCTACAAGATGGCAGATGTCATCAAGGCGCTGCAGACCTACGCCGACGAACTTTCAGGCTGGGATGCGCATCCGCTGTGTGGTCCGCCGACGTTGAGTGTGGGTGTGATCGAAGGGGGCGAAAGTGTCAACATCGTGCCTGACTGGTGTACCATCGAAATCGACCGCCGCGTGATTCCCGGCGAGGACGGAATCGAAGTCATGAACCAGGTGGAAGAATACTTGAAGCAGGCTTTGCCATTCGAGTTCGAAATGCTGCCGCCGTGGATTACCGGCGTTTCGTTGTCCGACCACAATAATGGAGAGTGGAGCGACCGGCTGTTATCCGTGATAGATAAGCTGGAGCCCGGTCACAAAAAAGTGGGTGTGCCCTATGGCACGCACGCAGCCCGTGTGAATCAGGGGGGCGTCCCCTCAATGGTCTTCGGCCCCGGTTCCATCGCCCAGGCGCATACGATCGATGAGTGGCTCGAGATTGATCAACTGCTGAAATCGGAAGAAGTCTACTACCAGTTCTGCGCCAACGCGGGAAATCAACAGTAAGAGACAAAGGCGTGGCCCATGTGTCCATCCGCCTGCCTTCCGATGGCGACAGAAAATGAGTCTCTGGGTTGGCCCGAATGTAATTCGGGCCGAGCGTATCGAGCAGGAAACTGTCAGTGCAAACACTCGACGTAGGGGCGAACCCATGTGTTCGCCCGCGGTCTACTTCCTTTACATTGTCACGCTGCGAATGTTTTACTGGTCCCGTTCAGAGCGTAAAACCAGTTCGATCTTCACCAGGCGGACGGACACATGGGTCCGCACCCTACCGCAATCGGGGTCGGAAGTTTCCCTTTTATTGTGCGTTTACTCCGACAATTTCCTGTTGCCTGCGGCAATACCGAATTGCATTCGGGCTCACCCCCTGGTGAATTCTTTTCCAAAATCTTCTTGACAGTTAATACCTAGAGCGGCTATATATGGAACATGTAGTCATCCTATGTATCGGAGGATAAGAGATGAATCCGCAATTATTTGCAGGCACGATGGAGATGCTCATTCTGGAACTGGTTTCGGAAGGGCCCACTTATGGCTATGAAATTACGCAACGCGTGACGAATCGTTCGGCCAACGAGTTTGAGCTGAAAGAGGGGAGTCTGTATCCGGCGTTGCATAAGCTGCAGCGTAAAAAACTGTTGAAGTCGTTCTGGCGTGAAGTCGATGGTCGTCGGCGGAAGTATTACGAACTGACGATCCAGGGCCAGAAAGCGCTCAACGAGAAACGGCAGGAATGGAAACAGTTTTCCTCAGCCATCGAACGTATTCTGGGAGCACAAAGTGGCCTGGCCTGAGCTGAGCATCGACGATTTTCCGCCCAGGCGCGATGATGAACCGTCATCCTTGCGGCAGGATATTATCGACGAACTCAGCGATCACTTTGTGTGCGCTTTGAATCGAGAGTTATTAAAAAATCCGGACGAACAGACAGCAAAACAACGTGTATTAAATCAATTCGGCGATCCCATCAAAATCGCCCGCCAACTCTGGCTGGACGCAATGAAGGAGAAAATCATGTCGCAACGCATTATGACCGGGATTTCTGCCGTGATGGCAGTTTGCTGTCTCGCTGTGGTGGGCTTTGCGTGGATCCTGGTGCAGGACAGCCGGATGGTGAACCAGAAAATGCTGGAGCATGTCGCTGTATTGGCAGATCGTCCTGTTGCTTCTGCTGAGTCTGGAACTGATCAGGAGATTCTGCTGGAGTTAAAGCGATTGAACCAGTTGCAGGCAACGGGAGCTGTTGCGGGTCAGGACGAATTGCATCAAGTCAGTTTTCAACTGGTGACAGATCAGAACAGTCAACCGGCGACAGGATTTAAGGGAAGACTGCTTCAACTAGTTAAGGGGTTGGACGGTTTTATGGTTGATGTC